>CAMEJG010000014.1 GCA_945919465.1 uncultured Anaeroplasma sp.
TGATAATAATAAAACTATAAAAATAATGGTAGGTGCCTATCAAATATGCTTACTAATAATCTCTTCCTTTTTCATAAACAAATAAAATACGGGCTTTTCTACCTTTAGGTCCTTACGCTCAGAAACCATTAAATCTAGTTCATCTGCAGTAAGTCTGTTTTCTGGTTCTAGTTCAAGCTTTGTATTTCTTAAAGCTCCTGAACCTTGAACATAATTAAGCTTTGGTAAGATTACCTCTGCTGTAACGGAATTTCTTCCATTTCTAGTGTTATACACTAAATGTACATTTACTTTTGTTTTCATAATTTCCTCCGAGTGCTAACATAAATAGAACCTCTTTAGGAATGACTTGCATCTTGAACCCTTACCTTCAATATCAAACATTCTTATTCTACATGTCATCATCATTCCTTTTGAGGAACTATGAATGCTATATTTAATTTTGTACTCACTTTTGGAGGAGCGCTTCTTTATAATTTTTAATCTCCAATTGCTTGGTACAACTACATTATACGGGGGCTAGGGTGCCTCTCTTTGTCCTAGTAAAAAAAATATAAAAAAAATCAGCAAGAATTTCTTCTTACTGATAATAAAACCATTATCCTATGAAAGTTAAACTTCCATCTGGATTTTCTCTATAATGTGTTTTTTTAGATTTTTCCATGGCTAGCATTTGTATTGCCATAGATATTTTTGTCATATGAATCATTTTTCTAGGGCTATTATTAATACCATGACTCTTTTTTGTTGAATTATCTTTAAATGTAACTATAAGGTTCCACTCAAATTTTTTATCAACAGTTTCTTCAGAATCATCTAATAAATATTCTTCCTTCCAATTCTTCATATTAGTTTTAATTAGATATTCAAGAATTTTGTTTTCAAGTTCCTTCGAAAAATCTAATTCTTCATTGGCTTCAACGATTCCCATAATATTAACCTTAGACTTGATTCCTTCTTCTTTAAATTCTAATGTGAAGAAGGTTTCGCACATTTCTCGAATAATATATGTGAATTCAATTTTACTAACCCTTTGTAAAAACTGCTCCATTGACTCCTTCATATTAATTTTCCTCCATTTAATAGCGATATTAATTCTAACAAAGTTATATCTTTTTTAATGCTTTTATTCAATATATTGCCAAATAAAACAAATCAACAAATTTTCCCCTTTACTACGTAACCCAAGATATGTCAACAAACCATAACTAAAGTATTAGGTTTTAATTTTAAGCTTATTTTAAGGAAATATATATGAAAAAAAGCTATTAAATCGACTTATTTTTGACTTAATAGATATTGTTTTAATTATATATAATTAAGTTTATGTATTTACATTAAATTTTCGTGTGGGTTTTTAAGCTAACGCTCTCAACGGATTCCACCCCATTTCACAAGATTTAATTTCCCAAAAAAATTTTGAAAAGATTTAATCATATTAAAAAAAAGCAAGTGATTGTAATTTAAAATTCTCTAATCTATATCCATATGGAGCAAATCCTCTATTCCAACCACCTTGTCTAGCCTTTTCTTTAAGACCATTCATATCTCCTTTGAAATCATCGATTACAATATCTATACGCTTAAAATTTGAATTAAGCTGGGCCATAAAGAGTAAGAAATTAATCCAGTTCTTATCTTTATTTCTATTTTCAAAATCTCTACAGGCATCACCTTTCATTTCTAAATGACAGGTTCTTTGATAACAAGCATTTAAAGGTCCATCAAGTCTTAGGATTATATATTCTCCTAATAAATATTGATAGTTATAATTATTTTGGGAATACTTACTTCTTACGATTTCATGATTCTTTACATTTAAGTATGTTGCCATGAGTCTTACCATTTCATGGACCTTAAATAACAAAGAATCTTCAGCATCACACATTAAAGAAAATGTTGCGGAAAAGTAGTCAATTTTGACTTCTATATTATTTGACATCTTAGTGTCTCCTTTCTGTATTTATAATGTATAAAACAATCACTGTATTCGGTTTGGTATGCGTGCGGGGGGCTATTAGTATAGCCCACTCGCACTTGCATTTACCAAACCTTGGTTACAGTTTTGATTTGTTTAAAGATTCATTTTTTTTACTAAACTAATTATTTATTTTGTTATAAAATCTAGAATTGCATTTATCTAATTACTTATTATTGAATTAGTTGTTGTAAATTGTTATACTATTATCAACTTTAGAAATACAACTGTCTAACGGAGGAAAAATAAAATATATTATGAAAATCAAGAATTATAATAATGATATTCCCCATGATCATTATGAAGTAACTTCTATTGTTCAAAATAAAAATGGCACTCTAATTACATTAGAGGGTAAAAATAACAAGTTAACGATTCATTTTGGATCAATTGGATGCATTTGCATATCTGATGAAGGCTGCAGAATTGAAACATATAATAATAATGAAACAAAAGAAATTACAGAATATCAATTAAATAAGTTCTATGGTAATCCACTTTTTATAGCAACAGATGATAATGATTTTACCCTATGGCTCAAAAAGGAAAGTTGTGGTTTTTCAGATTCTTTAAATCATTATTTAATTATTACAATTAATGATTTAATAGATATTGCTTCTCCTTTTTCACCTGAAATTTCAACTACAAGGTTAAATTAATTTTTTACAAGCTTACAATATTCTCTAAAGGCGGTGTTTTAAATGTATTTAAGAATTAACAAAAATGAAATTAATAAGCAGAATTTTTATGATTTCTTACATGATAAAGTAATAGGTAAAATTAATATCAAAGATAATTTCGTTGAATTTAATATTTGGAATACATATTGTTTAGAACAACAGCCAGAATATCAAATGATTGTTAATTTTGGTAAAAATCCAACCGATTTCATTAATGTATATCTATATAAAATTGAAGATGGAAATATTAGTGGAAAAATATCAGATATTAATAGTATTGTTAATGATAATACTTCATTTGAAATCATTGATATTGGATATATGAACACTGTATTATTTTTAAAAGGAAGTATTATCAAAGATTCTAAATTAAATAGAAATAATATCCTAATAGAGTTTTGTTTTGAGAACTTAGAATCTTTTATTGAAATAAAGAATAATATCTAGATTATTCTACCTGCCTCACTATCGAATTATGTGAGGCTTTTATTTTCCATTTATTTTGTTATAAAATCTAGAATTGCATTTATAAGACATTTTGAAACAACAGGACCAAATCAAAAGTGGACTACTGATGTTTCAGAGTTTAAGCATAAAGATGGTAAGCTTTATTTATTACCTATTATGGATATGTATGACGGTTCTATAATAGCATTTGATATATCGGAACATCCCGATTTTAACCAGACAAAAAGAATGATTGATAGTACATTTAAACAATATGATAATCTAGAAGGTTTATCTACTCAATTATACTATATGTTAATCGGAATTTTATTTAATAATTATACTAATATAATTAACAACATAAAATCTTTTCATTTTTACTTTGCTAAATAACCAAAAATGAAATGGGGTGGTTACCATCTCAACAGGCAAATATTCATATAAAAATAATATATAATTTACACTAAATTAATTATTAATTAGATATTCAACTTTCAATTCATAATTAATTTCATTATATAAAATATAAAGAGGAAACCGATTGTATCCTCTTTTCATAAATATTAAAACAATATTTTTTATATATATTTTTATAATTTCAGTATATTTATATCTTCAATTTCATATATAGGGATTAATATTTTCTTTTCATCCATCTGAAGTTCAATTCCCTTTTCACTACATTCTAAAACAACACCCTCATATCTTTTTTCTTTAGTTTCTATTTCAGCAAGAACATGAATTCTGTAATATAGCATAGCTTCTATATCCTCAACTCGATATTTAGCCTTAGCTTTTTTTGATTTTATTCTAGAATCAAAAAATTCTTGATTAGAAGAATTAACATTCTCACTTATAGTATCTATAAATAATAATGGTCCATTCATTAATATCACCTAGATTAATATATGAAAAAAAATAGGTAAATGTACCTATTTTTTAAGTTCTTTTGATATTTCTAATGCAATTATTGCTCCATCACTTGCAGCTTTTATAACCTGATGTAATCCCTTAATACAATCGCCACCAGCATAAATACCCTTTATATTAGTTTGGTAATGCTCATCTACTACTATACTCATAGAATCTAAGGCTAGACCTAAATGCATAGCTAGGGTAAAAGCATTTTGACTTCCCATTGCGACAAATAAGCCATCTAAAGGATATTCACCATTTTCAGTTACTATTCCTTCTAAATATTCATCACCCTTTAGTGCTACTATTTTATCACTAACTACAGGATTTGAAACTTCAAATGCTAATTTTTCATTATTTGTAAAGATAGTTAAATTAGGAATAATATTTTTTAATACCTCATATTCATGCTTCATATAAAGTGATGATCCTAATATACCTACTCTCTTTTTACGATACAAAAATCCATCACAAGTAGCACAATAGGAAACTCCATTACCTTCAAATTTTTTAGCTAGTGGAAATTCTCTTTTAGCACTGCCTAAGGCTAAAACAACTTTTGTTGCAGTTATTTCATTATTATTAGTTTTAATTAGAAATTCATCATCATTTTGATATTCTATAGCTAATACCTCATCCTTATAAATTGGTATTTCTAAATTCTTAGCCTGTTTTATTCCCATTTGAAATAAATCAGTACCACTAATAGATAAAATACCATAATAATTTTCAATCAAATGAGCTTTATTTAATGAAGTATTTTCTAATCCTATTAATACAACATCATGACCATATCTTTTTAAATATATAGCTGTAGAAATACCACAAGGACCAAGTCCAATAACTGCTACCTGATATCTAGGCATTTTCCTTAACCCAGCTACTTAATGCGCTATAATTCATATAGCCAACCTTTTTAGATACTAGCTTACCCTTTTTAAATAATAATAAAGTAGGTATAGATGTAACATTAAATGCTTCAGCTAAAGCATCAATTTCATCAACATCAACCTTACCAACCTTAACATTATCCTTAGTAGCTAATTCCTCTAAAACAGGAGAAAGCATTCTACATGGTCCACACCATGATGCCCAAAAATCTACTAATACTAAATCATCGTCAATAAAACTTCTAAAATTCTCCATATCTAAATGTAAAACAGCCATATTATTACCTCCATTCCTTATGCTTGCTGTCAAGTTCATTTATTTTTATATTATCTATAAAATTATGTCCCTTCATAGTATCTGGTTCTTCTTTGGAAACTATACTAGAATCATTTAATTGTTCTGAGGCTAAAAATAGCATAATAGCAGCACAATTAGATAAATTTAAGCTTCTTATTTTATCTGTTGTAGGTATTCTATAACAATCATCTAAATTATCCTTTAAGATATCATATGCTATTCCTGTTGATTCAGCACCAAAGATAAGATAAATATCTTCATCAGTTTCTTTAAAATCAATAACTGATGGAGATTTATGACCATACCTAGTTAGGAAATAATATTTTCCTTTATTTTTATTTTTAAAATCATCAAAATCCTCATATACCTCATAATTAATATATTGATAATAATCTACTGCACTTCTTTTTAGATGCTTTTCATCTAATGAAAAGCCTAAAGGCTTAATTAAATGAAGCTTAGCATTAAAGCCTACACAGCTTCTCATAATATTTCCAGTATTTTGAGGTATTTCAGGATGATATAAAACTACATTAATTTTCATTATAAATCTCCATTATATATTTTGTTTACCATATAATAAACTCCATCATCATATACACTTAAAGTTGAAATATCTGCATGAGCTTTTACCTCAACTGTAGCTTGCCCCATTGCAACACCAAAATCACTATTTTCTAGCATTTCAATATCATTATAATTATCTCCAAAGGCTATTATTTCATGATTCTTGAAAAGCTTTCTAATATTATTGATACTTGAGGCTTTACTAATATTTTTATTAATAACATCAAATCCTAAATTAGATGCCTTGACAAATTTTAGATCAGGGTATTTATTATAGTCAATGTTATTAATATTATAATCATATACTCCTAAAGAATATATTTTAATATTTTTGTAGTCATTTAATAGAATAGGTGGGGTAATAGAAAAGCCTGATGAAAAATCTTCAAATATCTCATTTTCTCCAATTCTAAAAAATAAATCCTTAGATAAAAAAGCTACATGTAATTTATCATTAAGCAATTCATCTATTATTTTATTTGAAATAGGACTTTCAAATATAATGGAATCCTTATAGATTGTAAGAGCTCCATTATTTAAAATGAATCCATCAAAATCAAATAATGATAAAATATCCTTCATTTGACCTAAGCATCTTCCTGTTGCTAAAAAAACATAATCATTATTTCTTTTAATTAATTCAAATGCCTTTATCGTTTTATTTGATACTTTATTGTTTATTGAAATAGTCCCATCTATATCGAATAAAAATACCTTATTCAACCTGCTCACCAGTTAATGAATATGAATCACAATCAAGTATTTTTACATTAACTCTTTCACCTAATTTAAGCTCATATTTAGCAGCCACATAAATTACTCCATCAATATCATCAGGAGCGTAAGCATAGTTTCTTGCTAAATACATAAATGATTCTTCATCGTAACCAATAATAAAAGCATCATTAATTATTTTACCAATCATTTTTTGATTATTTGCTAAGGCAATTTCTTGTTGCTTTTGCATTACTCTTTCATATCTTTTTTGTTTTTCTCCTTCAGTGATATCTTGTGGATATTCACAAGCCTTTGTACCCTCTTCTAGGGAAAAAGTAAAGGCACCTAATCTATCAAATTTAACCTCATCCATAAATACTAATAAATTATCAATATCTTCATTAGTTTCATATGGAAAGCCTATAATTAGAGTAGTTCTAATAATCGCATGAGGAATTAAATTCTTAATTTTTTTCATTAAATTAAGAAGATATTCTCTATTGCCTCTACGATACATTTTCTTTAATAAATTATCCTCACTATGCTGAATTGGAATATCAAAATAAGGCATTATTTTAGGATTATCCTTGATAAAATTAATAAGCTCATCAGTTACAATATCTGGATATAGATATAATAATCTAACCTTAAAATCACCAGGAATTTTTACAATTTCCTCAAGAAGAGGTACAATCATTAGCTTGTTATCATATAAATCAAAACCATATTTAGTAGTATCCTGAGAAATTAAATTAATCTCATAGACTCCATCTTCTACAGCCATTTTCACTTCTTCTACAATAGATTCAATACTACGACTTCTTAATCTTCCTCTAATTAGAGGTATAGCACAAAAGGCACAATGATTTAAGCAACCCTCTGATATTTTTATATATCTCATATAATTAGGAGTAGAATATACTCTATTTAATGGGGAATATTCATTATTAAGCTTGTAGCTAGATAATAAGGTATTACTAATAATATTTCCAATATTAGAATATTCATCAATAGAAATGAATCTATCAACTTCTGGTAATAATTTAGATATTTCATCTTTATATCTTTGAGCAAGACAACCACAAACTATTAGCTTTGCACCTTCTTTTTTATAATCAGCTAATGATAATATTGTATCAATAGCTTCTTTTCTTGCTGTTTCAATAAATGCACAGGTATTTATTAATATTAAATCAGCCAAAGAAGGATCATCTACTAAGGTAGAATCATCCTTTAAAACACCTAAAATCATTTCTGTATCTACTTGGTTTTTAGCACAGCCAAGACTCACTGTATATAACTTCATATAATACTCCTACATAAAAATAAACATAATTAAGAATAAGGCTAATGATAGTAATAAATTTAATAATACTACAAAGAAACCTTTTTTCTTTATAAATATTGAAAATAATCCCATTATTACTGGGGCAATTCCAAAATATAAAAATTGAGAATCACTATTTAAATAGCTTTCAAATTTAGAATTTGGAATAATAGACTCTAAAATTCCAAATGATTTTATAATAAATATTGTTACTAAAGTCATTAATCCAAATAGTACTGATAGTGCTATTTGACATATTGTCGTTTCTATAATATAAGAATAGAAGGATTTCTTTTCATATATTGCCTCATCATTTGTCATTATCATTAAGCGATATTCTTGCTTAACTGTTAATTCATTACTATTTCTTTTTTCTAAAATAAATTGATAATTATCAACATTGGTTTTAGATTTTGGTAATCTAAAAGAAATTATAGCACAAGCTACTAATAGAATAACTAAAGTAACTGCAAGTGATATATATAATGTAGTATTAACAATTGGTATCGTTGTAGTAATATTTAAGCTTGGAACATATGCAGCAACAATTCCAAATATTATTATAATTAGAGAAATAATACTAAAAAATATTGAGAAATTTTTTAAACGATTAACTGCATTTAATATCTTTTTTTGTTTTTTTAGCTTATTTATTATATCTTGATCCTTAAATACTTCTAAATCACAAGGAGTATCATTTGTTACATCATCTAAATCTGTTGTATTATTATTTTTATCAGGATTATATAGCTTAATAATTCTATTATTCATATAATCTTGACAAATAAAAGTTTTACAATAGGGTTTATCAAAGGCATATAGATTTTGACTAACTCTATTTTTTACCTGAATAATTCCATTTTGAAAATAATGAATAAAATTAATATAATTTAGATATAAATCACGAGAAAAATCAATAAATAAATCTAAAGAAATAGAATAGATTTTCTTAGCTTCTATTTGATGAAGATATTTATTATAATCATTTTTTATATTATTTAGACGAACTAAGGTTGCCTTAGCTTCACTTTTATAGGTATATTTATCTAAATTATCTAATAAATGCCAATAGAAGGTATCGCTAATTATTTTCTTTAGATCTTCTGGTTCTATTTCACTTTTAAATAATCTAAGTGAATAGAATACAGGATTTGCTTCATTTGAAATTGTTATTGCAGTTTTAAAATCATATTTATGTGCTACATATAAATAAAAATCATTAGTTGATAATAGCTTAGTAGCTCTTCTGAAGCATTCCTCACCATTAATAATAATGGATTTAATCTTAGGTTCATAGGACTCTTTAATAGCATAGGTTTTATAGCTAGATAAAAATAATCTTGTAAATTCTTTATAACAATTCTTATCTAAATAATAGCTATCCTTTAATATTTTATATTCTATGGAATCATCATCCTTAGAATATAATTCATGGTAGGTTTTAGTTAATCCAAAATCCTCCATAAAAGCATATAGGGCATTAGAATTAGAGGCCTCATAATGAGCTAATGCTTCACAAAAATTTTCAAATGAATATTCATTACCATTAATAAATACCTTTTTATCCTGTAACAGGTAATAAATAATGAAGGTAAGGGCATTATTTTTATATTTAGAATAAGCTAATGCATTAATAACATTATCTATTAAGATTTTATTTTTTGACTGATATTTAACAAATTTAATTAGCTTTTTAGAATTTGAATAAATATCATTTATTGCTTCATCAAAATTATTAATATAAGCTAAAGCTAAATCATTTAAGCTTGTATAAAAATTATCTAAAAAAGAATATGCCTTCATATTTAATCCTCTTTCTATAAATCATCACTATCTAATATAATTGTTACAGGTCCGTCATTAATTAAATCAATTTTCATATCAGCACCAAAAATACCTTTTTTGGTAACAAATCCTAATTGATTTAATTTATCGCAAAATAAATCATAATATTCATTTGCCTTTTTGTATTCCATCGCTTCAGTAAATGATGGTCTATTTCCATGCTTAGAGTCTGCATAAAGAGTAAATTGAGATATTGCGAGAATTTCTCCATTAACATCCTTAAGAGATTTATTCATTTTTCCATTTTCATCCTCAAAAATTCTAAGTCCTGATACCTTCTTTAGAACCTTTTCAAGCTCTACTAAAGTATCAGTATTTTTAAAACCTATTAATAACATAAAGCCTTTATTAATAGAGCTTATTAATTTAGAATCAACAGTACAGCCTGAATGCTTTACTCTTTGTACAACAACTCTCATTATTTTTATTCCTTTTCTATAGATATTAAATTATCTCTTTCAATATTATAAATATATTTTATTTTCTTTAAATTAACAATCATTTTTTCTAAATCAAAGGAATTATTAATCATTACCTTTAATTTGACAATTGATTGAAAATTAGTATTACTATTAGCTGAAATAGCTAAAATTGAAGAGCCATTTATAGATACTACATTCATTATTTCTACTAATAAATTCAAATTACTTGTAGCATAAATAGTAATACTAACAGGATATTTTCTTCCCGGGTTTGTAGCCCATGAAAGTGGAATTAATCTTTCTTTTTGGAAAGAATTGATATTTTTACAATTAATATTATGAACAGCTATTCCATTACCCTTAGTTACATAACCAACTATTTCATCACCTGGAATAGGATTGCAACAGCTTCCTAGCTTAAGCTGAGGACTAGATAATCCCTCTACTACTACACCTGTTTCACTATTTGTAGTTAATATTCTATTATTTCTTTCAATTTGTCTTGAAATAGTTTGTTCTATTGTGCCATTCTCAAGCTCTGGAGCATATTTAGATACTATAGTTTTTGCTGAAACATTTGATTTAGCTACCTCAAGGTATAAATCCTCTAAAGAATTAACATTATTCTTAGAGAAATTCTTTTTTGCGAATTCTTCAGTAAGCTCATAGCTAGTAATTTTACTTTGACGGAATTCCTCATCAATTAATTCTTTTCCATGAATAATTAAAATATCTTTATTTTGTTTATTTAAAAAATTTTTAATTTTATGTCTAGCATGAGTAGTTTTTGCAATCCTTAGCCAGTTTTCACTTGGTCCAAAGGAATTTTTATTTGTTTTAATTGAGATAATATCTCCATTTTGAAGCTCATAATCAAGTGGTACTATATGATTATTTACGATAGCACCAACAGTTTTATTACCAATATTCGTATGAATCTTATATGCAAAATCTAATGGTGTTGCCCCACGAGGTAGGTCTATTACATCACCAGTTGGAGTATATACATAAACATTAGTAGATAATATTTCTTCTTTTACTGTATCTACATAATCCTTTGCATCCTCATTCTTTTCTTCTGAAAATTGTAATAATTCAGCATACCATTTAAGCTTAGAAGCAATTTCAAATTGTTCACGCTCTTTAGAGTATTCAACGTTTTCTTTATAGGCCCAGTGAGCAGCGATACCATTTTCAGCAATATCATCCATTTCAACTGTTCTAATTTGAACCTCAAAGGTAAAACCATCCTCACTAATTACGGTAGTATGAAGTGATTGATATAAATTAGGCTTTGGTACTGCAATATAATCCTTAAATCTTTTTGGTACTGGAGTATAATGAGCATGAATTAAGCCTAATACTTGATAGCATTCTGTAATAGTATTAACAATAATACGAATTGCAAGTATATCATAGATATCCTTAAAATCTTTATTTTGTTTAACCATTTTTTTATAAATACTATAAATATTTTTAATTCTACCTTTTATTTGATAATTTTCTAATCCTTCTTTAGCTAGAATCTTTTTTATTTCATCAATAGTATGATCTACATTTTGAATTCTTGCAGAATTATCTGATTTGATTTGAGTTAATATTTTATTATAAAAAACTGGTTCAACATAATTTAAAGATGAATCTTCTAGTTCTGCCTTAATACGGAACATACCTAGCTTGTGAGCAAGTGGTGCGTAAATTTCAAGTGTTTCTCTTGCAATTCTCACTCTTTTTTCTTCTGCAAGTGAAGATAGGGTTCTAATATTATGTAATCTATCAGCAAGCTTAACAATTATAACTCTAATATCTTTTGCCATAGCTAAAAGCATATGCTGATGATTTTCAACCTGTTTTTGTTCTAAGGATGCAAATTTTAATTGACCAACCTTAGTTACACCATCAACGATTTCAGCTATTTCATTACCAAATTCCTTGGCTAGTTCTTCTTTAGTAATAGGGGTATCCTCAACAACATCATGAAGTAATCCAGCACAAATAGTTTGAGGACCTGCATGAAGGTTAGCTAAAATACAAGCTACATTTAAAGGGTGAATAATATAAGGTTCACCACTTTTACGAAATTGACCTTCATGTAAAGAATTAGCTCTATTAAATGCTTTAGTAATTAATTCAATAGATTCTTCCTTATGAATATATTCACCCGTAAGCTTTAATAAATCATCAAGAGTATGATATATCATAATAATACCTCCCAACTTAAAGCTATAAATTATTCTCCCTCAAACTCTATTAAGGTTGAAACATCATAGCCCTTTAATACTTCTCTTCCCTTTAAATCAACAAGGTCAATAACAAAGCCTAAGCCTACAACCTCGCCGCCTAATCTTTCAACTAATCTGGAAGCTGCAAGTGCTGTACCACCAGTAGCTAAAAGATCATCAATAATAAATACCTTATCTCCTTTTTTTATGGCATCCTTATGTATTGCTAAAGTATTAGTTCCATATTCAAGACTATACTCCTCTTCAATGACCTCACGTGGCAATTTTCCTGGTTTTCTAACAGGTACAAATCCACAATTATTCATTACCGCAACAGGACATCCAAACATAAAGCCTCTTGCCTCTGGTCCAACAATAACATTAGCTCCTTTTTCTTTTGCGATTTTTGCCAATTGCTCTGTAGCATATTTAAATGCTTCACCATTTTGCAAAATAGTAGTAACATCTCTAAAAATTATTCCCTTCTTAGGAAAATCAACAATATTTGTAACATAATCCTTTAAATTCATAAACAACCTCCAAATATAAAGTAATTATATTTGTTATTATACCATATTATTTAGTAGCAAAAAAGTAATAACTTAAAAAAATGGAGGTTTTACTATAAAAAATAAAAAAGCATTTCTTATAGTATTAACAATGGCAGTAATAATAAAAATATTTGGATTATTTTATAAAATAATTTCAACTAGATTATTAGGTATAGAGGGAATGAAAATGTTATCAATAATATTCCCCTCAGTGGGATTATTCTTATCATTATCATCATTTTCAATTCAAATTGTATCTAATCAAATGATTGCCCTAAATAAAAAAACGAAAGAATTAAGAGCCTCATCAATTATATTATCAGCAATTAGAATCACTTTAATAACCACCTCAATTGCTTCTATAATTCTATTATTATTACTACCAATATATAAAAATATTTTTAATACCTCATTAATATATTTACCTCTATTATTAACAATACCACTACTCTATTTTTCAAATCTAAGTGGAGTATTTAAAGGCTATTTAGAGGGTACAAATAATTTTACACATCCTTATATTTCTAATGTAATTGAATCTCTAACTAAACTAATATTAATTACAATATTTCTATTAATATTTAAAAATTCTGATATAATTTCTAAAATAATAATTATATTCTTAGTATATTTATTATCTGAAGCCTCATCCTTTATATATTTATTAATTATAATGAAAAGAAAAAAAGGAACAATCATTCCTAAAAAAACTAAAGGATTAGAAATAAAAATATTTAAACAAGCCTTACCCTTAACTCTAACTATTTTAGTATCATCATTATCTAATTATATATTTCCCTTTTATTTAATAATATTATCAAATAAATTAAATATAGATTCAGAAATATTAATAACAGAATACACTCTAATTACCTCATACGCAATGCCATCACTTGTATTATTAGAATCAGTTTCTACAACAATAACTAAATTAATATTTCCAAAAATTACAGAATATAGAGAAAATGAAACAAAATTAAAAAGAATTATTACTAATTCATTTATTATTATTTTATTATCAGCTATATTAAGCTTTAGTATAAATTATTTTTATACTGATTTTATTTTATATTTTTTATATGATAATAATTTAGCTAATATTATTACAAAAAAATTAGCTTTCTTATTTATTTTACTTTATTTTAATCCATTATTAATCTCTATACTTGAGGCTAATAATAAAGAAAAATATATTTTTTTTATTCAAATATTATCAGATATATTAACAATAATATTATCAACTATATTGATGATTATAATTGGAATTGAAGGATTACTATATGGAATATTAATAGGATTATTATTTAAATTTTTATCATTATTATTTATTGTAATTAAAAAAACAAAGGTAAAAATAAATAGGATATCATTAATAAATAATATCCTATTAGGAGCTTTATATATACTATCAATAAAAATATTTAATAATTTAATCATTTCAATCTTAATATATTTGGGGTTAGTATCTCTTCTTTATCTTTACGATAATAATATAAAAGTTCCTTATCTTTATAAGAAGCATAAAGAATATCTTTAATTTCAATATTCTTTTCACCAAATAATTTTATAATTTTTTCCTTATTAAGCTTATGTATCTCTATTGCTTCTTCTTGTATACTTCCACTTAATATAATCGGTAGACTTACACTATCAAAATGAGTTTTTCTAAATAATGATAAGGTACCATTATTTTCTAAAATACCTAATCTAATTTCATCAATATTCATAATATGATCCTGATGCATCTGAAATACTAAATCATCTATTGTATATAATTCCTTTTTCATATTCTTATAATTGATTTTTCCATCAACTATAATAACAACAGGATTACCATCTACTACACCCCTAAGCTTAGCTATCTTAACAATTAATAAAGATAATACCTTTTGTAATATCGCAAGAATAATTACGCATAAAATACAATATAAAAAGAATTCATCATTATCTACTCCTATAGAGGCTATATCAGCAATAATTAATAGAATTACTAAATCAAAAATTGATAATTGACCCACCTCTCTTTTTCCTAAAAATCTTAATATAATAATCAGTAAAAAATATAAAATAAATATTTTTGTAAATATCCATAATGCTTCCATATAATCACCAATTTTATTTTTAGCATAATAAATATCTATTATTCATAAACTTAAGTGGTGATGATATGAAAAAAATTACAATAAAGGGAATTAAAATATATTTAGTACTATTTATTTATCTATTTATAACATTATTAATTTACTCACTCTTAATATCAAAAATGAACTTAGCTCTAAATAAATATGTATTGATAACAATACTAGGAATAGGTTTTATATTATTAGGCTTTTTATATGGAAATATGCTTCATAAAAAAGGAATAATTATAGGAATAATAATGGGAATAATTCATTATTTATTACTCTATTTAATATTTATGATATCTAATTTTGAAATATCATTTAATATCATTAATATGCTATTATATAGTGTTTTATCAGGAATTGGTGGAATTTTAGGAGTAAACTTTAAAAAAATAATTTAATATGATAAAATATTAATAAGAAAAAGGAGTATATTATGAAGCCACTTGCATATAGAATAAGACCTAAAGAATTTAATGATATAATTGGACAGGACCATTTAGTAGGACCCAAGGGAGTAATTACTAAGATGCTTGAACAAAATAAAATCTATTCAATGATTTTATATGGACCAGCAGGCTGTGGAAAAACCTCAATTGCGAGTATCATTTCAAGTCTTAATCCTCTTTCATCATTTGAATTTAATGCCTCATGTGATTCAAAGGCTAAGCTTAAAGAAATAGCTGATAGTGCTAAATTCTATGAAAATACCATTTGTATAATTGATGAGATTCATAGAATGAAAAAAGACATTCAGGATTTTTTATTACCATTTGTTGAAAGTGGCACTTTAACTATTATAGGCTTAACTACAGAAAATCCTTATAGAGCTACTAATCCAGCTATAAGATCTAGATGTCATATTTATAGAATGAATGAAATTACTAAAGAAGATATTATACTTTTATTAAAGAAAACAATAATTAATGAAGGATTTAATGAAATGACTCAGGATATATTAGAATATATCGCAGTTGCATCTTCTTGTGAAATAAGAACTGCTTTAAATATGCTTGAGGTTTCATCAATGCTAGATAAAGAAGATTTAAATTTAGATAATGTCAAAGCCTTAATTGGAAAAAAAGCCTTTTTAATAGATGAAAAAGGAGAAAACTTCTATGATGTAGCTAGTGCCATGATAAAATCAATAAGAGGTAGTGACCCTGATGCAGCTATCCACTATCTTGCAAGATTATTAAAAACTGAGGATTTAGAATTCATAACAAGAAGACTATTATGCTCTACCTATGAGGATATCGGATTAGGCAACCCTAATATTGGCCCTAGAGTTTATGCAGCCTGCCAAGCAGCATTATCATTAGGACTGCCTGAGGCACGATTACCCCTAGCCTATGCAGTAATTGACTTAGCCACAAGCCCTAAATCTAATTCTAGCTATACTGCAATAAATGAGGCTATAAGTGATTTAGAGGAATTAACTAGTATGGAAATACCACCTCACATTCTAAATAAAGAATTAAAAAGTGGTAAATATGAATATAAATATCCTCATGATTATCCAAATGGATATGTAAAACAACAATATTTACCAGATTCCTTAAAGGATAAAACTTATTATAATCCAAAGGATACTGGTTCTTATGAAAGAGCAATAAAGGAATATATGAATAAGCTTAAAGCTTAGAAATAATATTTTCAAAATCATCTGATGATATATAAGGAGCCTGTCCATGTAAAAGCTTATTATTAGCTTGATATAGGATATCTCCTTTTTTTTGTAGTCTTGAGGCTATATCTCCTCCAAAGAATTTTAGTGATATTGATAAATCAGATTGATAAAAGGATAAAATATTAGAATTATTTAAATTTAATTTATTCAAATCCTTTTTCCCTCTTACAAATATTAATAATACAATACCTACTCTTAATCCAAATTGAATTACATAATTTAACTTTTGTATTAAAGCCTCATCAAAGGATTCAGGTCTAAAAAATAAAATATGATAAATAATAGATAAGCTTTCATATTTATTATCATGCTCTTTAATTTTCTTATTAGCTTCTTCAATATTATCTACATTTAAATATTTAAGAGTATCCATTCTTCTTTCATATTCACTAAAAGCTTCATCTAAGGCAATAGATGCTGATTTTTCATTATTAACATAAATAATCTTTGTATTAGAAAGAAGCTGAAATTCAGAATAAAAATCATAAAAATATATATTATTTAAATCTATTCCTTTAATTAATAAAGAAGCTAAAATACTTCTTGCCATAGTTTTTAATCCACTTCCATAATCTCCAATAATTAGAAGTGTTGCCCCATTTTTAGTATCGAATTCTATTTTACTTCCATCTAGTTCTACTCCTAAAATAAGCTTATTAGATAATTCCTCTCCAATTAAAATACTTTTTAGTGTTAAAAGCTTTTTAAATTGATTAGGAAGTTCAAACTTCATTTCTAAATTATCCTTTATTACAAATGAACATTTATTGAAAAATCCACTTAATTCAATTCTAACATTATCACTTTTATGTGGTAATGATACTATAAATCTTGATGAAGTAAATGATGTCATATATCCTTTAGGAATACAAGTTACTCTTTTATTATGAATAAATTCTACAAGTTCCTTATATTTATCACTATTAATTTCTTCTTGTAAAGAAAATGAAGTACTAGTTTCTTTATCCATTAATATAGAAACAGGCACCTTCACATTACTACTAGTATTTGCTGGAGTATGAATCCCTTTAAAATAAGAAATCGTATTATTATAAAAACTATATATAGCTTCTTTTAATCTACCTCCCTTAATTAGCTTAATAATATTTACATCAAATAAATAAGATACTCCAATAATTAATGAAGCAATTCCTAATAGAATAATACCTATTTTACCACTTATAAATCCTATTATTTGACATAAAATAGCTATAATGATACCTCCACCTACAGTATAGCTATTTTCATATATTGATATATAATTTTTGTATAAATTAATTGTTTTTGTAAATATAGTAGTATTACTCATTGATAAAGGATCATATAAGCCTAAATGACAAAAAACACTCATACCTAAAAAAATAAATACTCCTCCGACAAAATAAATATGATGAATATCTATTGGCTTATTCAATATTAAATTACAAATAGAAAAAATAATAATAAATATTAATGCTAATGAGGTGAAATCACCAAAAATAAAGCTTATAAAAAGATAAGCTTTTTTCATATAGCCAATTCTTCCCATTAATAAAAATGAAATGGAAATAATTAAAATACCCAATGCAATATGAAAATATTCTTTTTTTCCTTCTTTTTTCTTTATTTTTTCTTTTGCCATTAAATATCACCTGTTTTTATATACTATCAAATTATTATTGAAAAAAATGTAATAATATAAATAAAAAAATATGATTTTATTACATGAATCATAAAAGAAAAAAAATAGAAACTAGCCATATTAATTCTTTATGACTAGTTTCTATATTCTCTAATATTATTTCTAATATGATAATAATAAATTATTTTCTTATATTTTCTAAATCTGTTGAAATTAAAACAGGAATAATTATAGGACTCTTTCTAGATTCTTTATAAATGTAATGAGATATTTCATTCTTTAGACTAGTTTTATATTCGCTCCAATTAATAAATTTAGATGTTAAATAATTTTGACTTACTAAATAAAATATTTCTTTTATCTTATTTTCAATATTAATATCATCATCTCTTGTGAAGATAAAACCCTTTGATATTATTTCAGGACCTAAAATAACTGTTTTAGTTCTAGGATTAATATTTGCAGCAATAAGAATAACTCCATCTTCAGCTAAAAGCTCACGATCTCTCATTACTACATCTCCAACATCCTTAAATGCCTTACCATCAATTAATACCTCTGCACAAGGTACAGCCTCACTAATGCCAACATATTTACCATTTTCAAAGCCTAAAACATCTCCATTATCAAGTAATAAAACTTGTTCATCCTTATAGCCAATACAATTAGCTACAATTCTTAATGCATATTGATGACGATATTCACCAATAACAGGAATTATATATTTAGGCTTTAATATATTGATCATTTGCTTTATTTCTTCTCTATTAGCATTAATTTGTGGTAATAAAGTTGAATTAAATACTTTAACCTTACTTGTTACATGATAAATAATATCTAATGTACGAGATGCCATTTTTTCAGTACCTAAATAAGGTTGAGTTAATACTACAACAGTATCAGTCTTTTCTAAATGAATTAATCTATCAATACCCTTAGACATTCTTTGTAGCATAAAATAAGGTTCATGACGTTCTCCAGTTACTAATACTATTAAATCCTTATCATTATTTAAATTCTTTTCATCAATATATCTTAAATTAGCAAAATTTTCCTCAGGTATTTTTAAATATCCTAATTCTATTGCTTGATTTACAATCTTTTGAGTTTTTCTACCAATAATAGCTATTTTTTTATGATGTTCAATAGCAATATTAACTATTTGTTGAATTCTTAAGATATCAGAAGAGAATAACGAGAAAATAATTCTATTTTCACTTTGAGATATTAAATTAGTAATTCTTAATTTAAATTCTAAAATAGTACCTCTACTTTGTTCATTATTAGCCCCTAAAGATTCAGTTAGTAAGGCAAGTACTCCTTCTTTAGCAAAAACTGCAAGAGATCTAAACATATGAGCATAATTAATTCTTGAATTTTGATCAAAATTATAATTACTTGTATAAATTATATAACCATCATTAGTTTTTATAGCTATACCATAGCTTTCAGGAATATTATGAGAAACCTCAAAGAATCTAATTGTAACATCTCCAAAATGTAATGCAGATTTAGGAGATACAACATTAAGTTGATTCTTAGAATAATTCACCTCATCTTCTTTAAGCTTTTGTTCAAGTACTGCAAGAGTAAATGAAGAACCATAAATATTAATATCATTCTTTTCTTTAATTAAATGGCCAATTCCACCAATATGATCATCATGGGCATGACTCAAAAATACTCCGACAATTCGCTCTTTATTTTCTACTAAATAAGATAAATCATTAACAATTATATCAACACCATATAATTCAGATGTAGGATACTTTAGTCCACAATCTAAGATAAATATTTGATTATCGATATCTACAACATAAAGGTTTTTTCCATCCTCTTGTACGCCACCTAAAGCAAAAAAATTTATTTTACTCATAAATAAATATCACCCTAATTATGGGCAGCCTCCTTCTCTAATTATAACTGAATCGAGCTTCAATTTATGTTAATTATACAATATTTTATCTTTATAAACAAGATATAATAAAAATTTATTTTTTATTTAAATTCTTGTTAAAATAAGCTTCATTGCCTCATATGGATAAAAAATAGCTGGAATATTTGATAAAATTTCATATTTATTACTCTTATCAAGCTTTAATATATCAAATCCATAAGGGGATGATGAAACATCTAATATATATTTGTTATTAATTAATTGATAATCCCAATCTAAATTTTTAGGAATTGTATTAATTAATAAATTACTTTCATAAATATTATCAATATATTTATACCCTAATAGCTCAATAAATTTTATTTCAATAGGATTTATAGTATATATATTAAATTTAATTTTATTTAATGACAAAATTAATGCTAAATAAAATGAAATATTTCCAAAACCAATTATAGTAATTGGTTTATCTAATTTTTTATTATCTAATAAATATGAAAAAATGCCTAAGGCAGTCAATCTTGCATTATCCATAACAAATGAGGGATCACTAAATAATTCTATAAGCTTTATCGAATTATCTTTACAAATTTCTTTTAATCTATTATTACTTTTTCCAGTTATTATTTTCTTTATACTATTATTTCTTATTATATCTTCTAAATTTAAATTAATTAATATATTACCATCATTATCTATACCCTTAATAGGTAATATTAAGGTATCAATATCATAAAAATCAATTAGCTTATCAGAATAAATAGCATCTACTACCTTTGATAATTCTTTATATCTATTATCACTTTTAATAATTCCTATCATCTAATCACCATTTTATGATATTCATAAAAAAAGAAAAGGTGCTACTAGCACCAAATCATTAATTAAAATTACAAACGCCTACTTCAACTACTAAGCCCTTTTCAACAATGAAAGAGTGGTTAGGTAAATCCTCATGCCATAAACCCTTTTCAACTGAATCCCAAGACTTATCAGCTAAAACCTTAAATTCAACAGTAGCGTCTACTGGTAACATTTTAGAAGCAGTGAATTTGCCACAAGCCTCACAATAAGTAAGCTCTAATGCATCCTTAACTTCCCAATCACCAAGTCCCTTTACAGAACCACATACATAAACATGTTCAACACCAGCTGGTACTGAAACCTTAAATTCTACTTTACAAGTTTTTGCCTTTGCGCATGCCATATTAAATCCCTCCTAAAAAAATATGTACGCTTATATAATATATCAATTAAAACAAAAAACAAATATAAAAACGTTTTACAATAAAAATATTTATAAAAAATTTTATTTTTTTATCAAAATACAAAAAAATACGACAATATATATATAAAATTTTATTAATTAATATTTTTTTCGAATAAAATAACAATTATAAAACATTACATTTTACTTCTAAAAAAATAAATATTGCATATTAATTAAATATTTATTCTATTTTTTCATTAATTAATATTTTAGATTTATACTATTTCAACATATTTTTTTAAAATGAAAGATCATTAATTTCAAAATCAATATCTTCTTCATAATCTAAATCACAATTTTCTATTGCAAGATATAAAGTTTCAAGCTCTTGAATTAATTCTTCTTTTTCTTTTTGTATTTCTCTAAGTTTTTTCGTTTTCTAGCTTCTTTCGGTCTATCAATATTTTCTTTTTTTAATTATAACTTCTTTTATTCCTAATAACGCTAACTCTCTATAAGCACAACTATTATTTACATTGTATCTTTTCTTATATATATATTTCTTAATTCTATTAATGATAATTTTTTGTCATTAAAGTATATTTTTTCACCCTTTAATCTTTCTTTTCTAGCATTAGTCATTTTTTCATCAATATAATTTAACATATAAAAATTTAATATAAAATATGTTAAATATTTTTTTGTATCATTGACTAATAATTATATGTAATTTATAATTTTATTAAACAACTACGATTTATAGGAGGTTCATATGAATAATAAATATGTTTTTATTTCTTATTCAAGAGAAAACACAGAAGAAGTAAAAAAAATAGCCAATGAACTAATAGATAAAGGACAAGCTGTTTGGATTGACTATAAAGATATACCTGCTGGAAAAACTTGGGCTGAAGAAATAGTAAAAGGAATTTCTGATTCTACATGTGTTATTCTAATGCTATCAGAAAATTCAAATAATTCTCAAATGGTATTGAATGAAGTAAATTCAGCTACTAATCACAACAAAAAAATAATACCATTAATGATTCATGATCCAATAAAATTATCAAGTGCCATGGAATTTTATGTATCTAGAATTAATTGGTTTTGTTATAAGGATAGTAATAGCTTAGATAAACTTTTAGAATCTATAAAATTAATTCAGGATGAAAACAAAAATACTACCTATAAATATCCAGGACCAATTGTACTTCATGATGAGGAAATAAAACAAATAGGCTATGATACTAGAAGAAAAGTTATAGAAACTATAGAAATAGATTATTTAACATTAGGCCCTGGTTTATTAGAATATGAGATTAACAGTGAATACTTGATTGATTCTCAAATTGAAGGAGATCCTAATGACTGGCTTGAATATTGTACAAATTATCCTGAAACCGCTTCATTTTTAATAGTTAATGATAGAATTGTAGGATATTTTCAAGTAGAGCTAATTAATGAAAATAATTATACTTCAATACTTAATGGAGAAAAGATGATAACAGGAGACATGGAAGAACCATATCTATTTGGAGGAGAATTCTTCTCTTATATTGCAATAATGCCTATTATTCCTCAATATGAAAATCAAAATAATTATTTGCTACTAATAGATGCATTATTTAAAAAATTTATTTATTTTTATAAAGAATTCAATGTTGAAATAAAGGAAATAGGAATTTCAGTATATTCACACCAACTAGAAAAAATTTTAAAAATTTTAGGTTTCGAATTTGTTGGTAAAAATCCAGCAAAAGGAAATATTTATAAATTAACGAAGGATAATATTTTATCTAATAAAATATACCAAAATAAATACCCAACATTCTATAATATTATAAAAGGTGAATAGTATGATTAAAGAAATATTAATTACAAAGGAAAACCTAGATTTAGCATTAAAAATTGAACATGAAATATTTCCATTTTATGATGCCAAGGCTAATTATTTAGATTCAATTAATAAAATAGAAAATAATGAATACTTTTTATTATATGATGATGATACATTAATAGGAATAAGTGGAGCTTATTATTATGATATTGACACTACATCTCTTTGGCTTGGTTGGTTTGGAATAAGAAAAGAATATAGAAGATTACATTATGGGTCTATGGCTTTAAAGCTATTTGAGGATAAAGCATTAAAAAAAGGCTATAAATTCACAAGATTATATACAGATAAATACAATAATGATGAAGCTATTAACTTTTATAAGTATAATGGCTATGTCTTTGAGGATTATTTATGCAAGGATGATTCTGCTTCATATAAATATCCAATTTTAATAGGAAGCAAATCCTTAATAGGTGAGGATATTATTCCTTGGAACAATAGAAATTTCAACTTTACTAAGCAAATAATTAAACAAAATTTGAGTGATATTTCATTAATAACTATAGATAGATTAGATGAAGTTACTAATCTTTATGAGGATTGTTTTAAAGACAATAAATATTTTTTAGAACAATTTAAAAATAATGATTTACATATAATTATGCAAACTTCTTTTAAAGATATGTTTAGATACTGTATTAATAATAATTTATGTTATGGAATTTATTGTGAAAATAAGATTATTGCTTTATATTTAGCATTTGATTATTATGAACTAAAAAGAAATGATATTAAACAATTTAATAATGTTTTTACTAGTGATTATAATTGCACAGATTATCCATACATCCATGAACTTCATGATAAAATAAATCTATTTGACAAACCAATTATGTATATTTTAGCAGTTTTAGTAGCTAAAGAAGCTAGAGGATTAAAATTAGCTAATTGTCTTATAAATGATATATTGAATAGATTTAATTCTTATACAATAATTAGTGATGTTACAAATCCGATATTATTGCACATATTTGAAAAAAGCAATTTTATTATAGATTATATTGATGATAATTATTATTTAGTTCATAAAAATCATAGATAATTAATTTTTTATAGTTTATTTTACTTATTATTTTTATGATAAAATTAATTATTTGTAAAATTATACACTTTTGTTAATAATATTATTTAAGTTATAATATATCTTTTATTATTTCATTATTTATAATTTGTATTTATCTATATAAATTTTTAATTGAATATAATAGAGTAAAAAAGCTTCATCATGAAGCTTTTTATTATTCTATTCCTTCTAAAAAAGAATTAATAATTAATGAAATAATTAGAGGCTTTTCTAAATATAAAAAATGACCTGCATCCTCTATTTTAATTAAGACACTATTTCTAATATTTTTATTAATATAATTTCCTACTGTAGAAATAGGAGTTTCATTATCATTAGTACCATATAGCATTAATACTGGAATATCTATTTTATTCATTTCCTGTGTCAAATCTTGATTAACTGTATCAACTAGCATTTTCCTTTTATAGCCTTTACTATTAATATAATCCTTTGATCCCATTTTTATTTTAATACCAAGCTTATTGAATTTTTTGTATATACCTTGTTTAATTCTTTTAATCCCTTTTAGCTTTAGCTTAACTCCATGTGATGCTAATAAAATTAAACCCTTAATTTTATATTTACTAGCATAAATTATTCCAATTCTTCCACCATAGGAATGACCAATAATTACAGGATTAATAATATTTAGCTTTTGAATAAATTTATGTATTAAATCACAAACCTCATATACTGTTAATGAGGTATCTATTACTGTATCTCCAAATCCAGGTAGATCTATTAAATAAAATGAATACCCCTCAGATAACTTTTCTATTAATTTATTAAAGGTATTATGATTAGCCTCCCATCCATGTAAAAAAACAATAGGCTTACCATATCCAATCATCTCATAATTAATATTGATATTATCAATTAATATTTTCAAAATATCACCATAAAAATATATGTAATATATAGTAATTTTAGCATAAAAAAAAGGATGCTTTTTAAACATCCTGATGTAATGAAGTAAATGCATCACTAATTATTTTTGCATTATCCTTATTATTATTTGTAAAATCAATCCAATCCTTATAGATATCATTACTTGTCTTATTATCATATTGAAGCTTATTATCACTACCAAACAAATCACTAATATTCTTAGGTAAAAGATTAACTAAATGAAAATATTCTTCCATTGGTTCTAAGCTAAAATAATAATTATTTTTAGTTAATAATAATTCACTATAACAATATTCATTATAAAGAATACCTATACTTAATAAGGATTCTCTTTTTAATATTCTACAATCTACATTATTTATATCTACTCCAAGATTAGTTAAAATTTTTTTTATTTCCTTGGACTCAATATCATGTAAAATTACTCCAAATGTTGATTTTAATAGTTTTTTATCAGCTTTAGCTTTACTAATAATATAAATAATGGTTACTATTAAAAAGATAATTCCTAATACTAAAAATACAATAGAAATATATCTATTTCTTTCAGTAAATATTAAAGATAAGCCTACTCCAATTAAAACTATATCTAATAAAATAAATAAAACTAAATCGATCATTCTTTTATTTGATTCAGCTTCAAATATAGTATTATTATATATTTTCATTTTATTTTTTCTCCTTTATAAGACTTTTCGCATGTTCAAGAGCGTATAAGCTCAACTTATCTCCTGATAACATCAAGGCAATTTCTTCTACTCTCTTATCATAATCTAAATCATTAATTTTAGTTTCAGTTCTATTATTTGCTGAAATCTTATAAATATGCTTATGATAATCTCCTATTGCGGCAACCTGAGGTAAATGTGTAATACATAAAATTTGTGTATTTTTTGAAATTTGATACATTTTTTCAGCTATTTTTTTCGCTGTTGTACCACTAACTCCAGTATCTATTTCATCAAATACCATTAATGAATCCTTATAATTATTTGATAAATAGCTTTTGAAAGCTAGCATAATTCTACTCATTTCACCGCCTGAGGCAACCTTATGTAAAGGTCTTAAGGGTTCACCTTTATTAAAGCTTATCATAAATTCAACTATATCTATACCATTATCATTAAATGCTTGTGAATTAAAAACATCATTAAGATTAATATCTTTAAATATGATTTCAAATTGAGTATTTTCTAAATCTAAATCCTTACATTCATTAATAATTGTTTTTTCTATTATTTGGGCTTGTTTTTGTCTAAATTCTGATAATTTTTTACTACTAGCTACTAAAATATTATATTGATTTAATAAATCATTATAGCTTTCCTTTAATACAGCATCATAATTAGTAGCCATTTCTATTTGTAGGGTGATTTCTTCTAGTTCCTTAATTAATTGAGATACTGATTTTTTATATTTGTCTTTTACTTTATTTATTTCATTTAAATTTTCAATTAATGAATCTAATTCTTGCTCATCATAATCAAAATTCTTAAGCTGAGATGATATAGAATCCTTTATATCAATAATTTGATAATAAAAATCCTTTAAAGTACTACTATTAGTACTATATTCATTATCATATTCTCCTATTACCTCTAAAGAATTTGCAGCATTATATAATGCATCAATTGCTGAAAAATCACCATCTAAATAATCTAAAGCTTGATTTAAATTAGAATAAATTTTATCATAATTAGAAAGCTTAGCTATCTTTTCTTCTAATTCTATATCTATATTCTCATATAAATTTAATGACTCTAATTCATTTTTTTCATATTCTAAAAATTCTAATCTTTCTAATGTATTTTTTTGTCCTTCTAATATTTTCTTATATTTTGAAAGCTTTTCCTTATAAATAAATAGATTTTTGGAATAATCATTCATTAGCTTATCAAATTTAGTATTATCATGAGGATCTATTAATGATAAATAATTATCTGGATTAAAAAGCTTATAAGTATCATTTTGAACATGAATATCAGCAAGTAAAGCTGATATTTGTTTAAGTGTATTTAAATTTACTGATACATTATTAATTTTTATTACATTTTTGGAGCTATTCCAAATTTCTCTATGAAGAGTAATTTCTTCTAATACTGGAATATTATATTTATTAAATAAATCTAAAACTATAGGATTATTAGTGAAAATTCCTGTAATCTCAGCATGAGTTTCATTATATCTAATCATATCGCTATCTGCTCTACTACCTAACAATAAAGAAATAGTATCTATAATTAGAGATTTACCCGCGCCAGTTTCACCAGTTAGTACAGTCATTCCTTTAGAAAAATCCACTCTTATATCTTCAATTATTGCAAAGTTTTTTACAGATAGTGTCTTAAGCATAACTTACTCCTTATTACATATTTCAATAAAATTAATATTAGTTTTAATATTTCTTTCTATTAATGCTAAAAATTCTTTATTACCACTTCCACCAAGTATTGGAGAAGGTATTAGCTTTTTAATGCCTAAATTATATTCATTTAAGGCTTCATTAACTTGATTTAATACCTTTAAATGTAGTTTTCTATCCTTTACTACTCCATTTTTTAGATGAGATTTACCTAATTCAAATTGAGGCTTAATTAAACAGATTAGCTTACTATCCTTAATTAGATTATTTAATCCCGGAAGTAAATATTCAATAGAAACAAAAGATACATCCATAACAAAAAAATCTATTTCATCATCAAAGCCCCTAATATCTAATATATTAGTATTTTCTAAGGATATTACTCTAGAATCATTTTTAAGCTTAATATCTAATTGATTAGTACCTACATCAATTGCATAGACCTTTTTAGCATTATTTTGAAGGGCACAATCGGTGAATCCTCCAGTAGAGGCACCTATATCAACTATAATCTTATCATTAAAATCTAAATTAAATTCCTTTATTGCTTCTAATAGCTTATATCCTCCTCTAGATACAAAAGGACATACTTCTTTTTTTATTTCAATTTTAGAATTTTCATTTATTTCTAAGCTAGGCTTATTAGCTAATTTATCATCTACATATATTGCATTATCTAATATTGCTGCTTGAGCTTTATTACGGCTTTTAAACAAACCCTTTTCAACTAATAATAAATCTAATCTCATAATGATTCCTTAGGAAAATCAACAAGTCCAGCCTCAGTCATTTTCTCTGTTACTAAGGATTCACTAGTATTTAATATATCATAACATTTTTTGGAAACCTCTAAACCCTTTGTATAGGCTTTTACTGCCTCTTCAAGAGAAATTTCTTTATTTTCAAGCTTATGAAGAATTACTTCTAATTCATTCATATAATCTTCAAATGTTAATTCTTTATTCTCCATTTTTAATCACCTCAACAACCTCACTAATAATTTTTCCATTTTTCATTTCAGTGGTTAATAAATCACCTTTTTTAGCATTATTAACATCAGTAATAATATTACCATTTATTGAGCTTATTGAATAACCCTTCGCCATAATAGCTAAAGGATTTTTTTCTTCTAATAAGGCTCTATAACGTTCAAATTGATTTTTCTTTAAATCAATTATATGATTAATTGCTAAATTCAATCTTTTTAAGCTTAAATTAACAGTTTCTCTTTCTCTTTTTAATATTGAAATTGGATTATTTATTTCTAATCTTTTATCCAATGATAAAAGCTTCATTTTATTATCATTAATTAAATAATTAATCTTTTTTGTCATTGTATCAATATAATAAGAAATATTCTTTTTCAATACCTCAATATTAGGTGTTGCAAGTTCTGCAGCTGCAGTAGGAGTTGCCGCTCTAACATCACTCACAAAATCTGCAATAGTAAAATCTATTTCATGACCCACTGCAGAAATAACAGGAATATTACTATTATATATTGCATCAGCTACTACTCTTTCATTGAATGCCCATAAATCCTCTATCGAGCCACCACCACGACCTACAATTAATACATCAACTAAATTATCTTTATTAGCTTTTTTAATTTGTAATGCGATATCATCTTTTGCATCTACACCTTGAACGATTGCAGGATATAAAATCATATGAGTTAAAGGATACCTTCTATTGATAGTATTAATTATATCTCTAATAGCCGCACCAGTTGGTGATGTAATAACACCAATAGCCTTAGGATATTTTGGAATTGGTTTTTTATGAAGTGGGTCAAAATAGCCTTCCTTTTCTAATTCCTTTTTAAGCTTTTCATAGGCTAAATACAAATCACCTATTCCATCACTTTTCATTTCAACAACATTTATTTGATAGCTACCAGATGGTTCATATACAGTAACTCTTCCCTTTACATAAACCTTCATACCATCCCTAACATCGAATTTCACCTTTTGGGCCTCTCTTGAAAACATTGTTGCTGAAATTTGAGAGTTTTCATCCTTCAAGGTAAAATAAAAATGCCCACGAGAATGATGCTTAAAATTAGAAATTTCTCCTTCTAATAATACCTCTTCTAAATGATGATCGTGGTCAAATTTATATTTTATATACTTTGAAAGAGCTGTTACTGTTAAATAACGTTCCTCCATAATCATTTCTCCTTATAAATTTATTTAGAAATATTTTTAGATATAGTATCTAATAAACGATTATTAAAACTTACAGCCTTGTGATCACCATGATCACTATATTCCTTTGTAATTTCTAATGCTTCATTAATAATAATAGTTTTTTCTGTTTTACCTTCTAATAGTTCTGAGGTTGCAAGCTTAATTATAGCCTTATCAACCAAATTCAATCTAGAAATAGAATAATCTACTAAAGAATTATTAATTAATTCCATAGCTTCATTTTCATGTTTTTTTACAATATCTAAAAAAACATTTACACTCTCTTCTTCATATTCTAATACCATTTTACTAGCATTATCGATTGAAATTCCATTAAAATCAGCAGTATATAAAATTGTCATAGCCAAAATTCTAGCTTCTCTTCTTGTCATATAAACACTCCATTATAGTAAGCATCACATAAAAATGATACTTATTTTTCTATCTAATTATAGCATTATAATGCTTATTTAACAAACCTTTTTTATCATATTTTTAAACTTGTAAAAAAAATATAATAATATTAATTTTTATTCATAATAATAAAATAAATTTTATAAAATGTATAAAAAATTATTTCATAAATTCTATCTAATAAATCTAATAAATAATATTAAATGAAAAATCACTTCCATATATTGATAATAAAATGCTAGATATTGTTATTAAAATAACTCCTATCCACAGCTTTATATTTATTTTTTCTTTAAATAATAATGCTATTAATGAAGTTGCAACTATCTCTAAATTATTCAAAAGTGATATTGATGAGGAAATAGATTTTAAAAGACCAATTAATAATAATATAGGATTTAAATATCTAATATTATCATTAGGATTACATATTTTAAATCTTTTTTTCTAATGATATTTCATTTTCATTTTTTATAGCTAATTTTCTAAATCCATATACTATACTCATTCCAATACCAGCTCCAAGATATAATAAACCAGCAAGCATTGTAGATGGTATTTCATTTAATAATATTTTTGAAATTAGTGTACTCAATGCATAAAATAATGTAGCAAGAATAGCCCATTATTACCCCAAATTTTTTCATATTGCTAAATTTCTATTATAAATTAACTAAAAAAGGCATAGATGAATTAAAAACCTATACCTTTATTAAATAAACTACAAAATAGTTTTATCACTTATTATTTCTTATATTTAAAAATTATTATTATAATATTCCTTACTACCAAAGGCATTAAGTTCTAATGCCTTTTGTGCATAATATTTAGCTTCATCCTTATTAACACTAGTACCTAATCCAGCTAAATAGCATTGGCTTAGCTTTAATACAGCAAGAGGGAAATTTTGATATGCAGCATATTCAAAATATTCAAAGGCCTTAGTAGGATTATAATCAGAATTATCAGAATTAGAATAATATAAACCTAATTCATATTGTGCTACATCTAAACCCTTATCAGCTGCTTCCTCAAAATATTTATTAGCTTCTTTAACTGATTTTGCTACTCCTTTACCTGTTTGATAACATAAACCAATCATATAAATAGCATATGGAGAATCTTCCTTCATTCCCTTTTTATACCATTTTAAGGCTTCCTTTGGATTTTCTTTTGTACCAGTACCATAGAAATAAGCATCACCTACTTGAAGAATTGAATCAACATTATTTAAATTAGCACCATTAAGATAATATTTTAATGCCTCTTCAAGATCAATATTTACACCATAACCAAATTGATAACACTTACCCAAGTTATAATAAGCTTCACTAGAACCTAAAGAAATGGCCTTTTCATAATATGAAATTGCAGTAGCATAATCTTTTTCTACACCTTGATTATGAAAATAACAATTACCTAATTCATTTAATGCCTTAGGATAATTCAAAGAAGCACATTTTTTTAACATTTCAATAGCTTTTTCACTATTTGCATTAACTCCAACACCATTTTGATAACAACGATAAACATCAAACATTGCCTCTAAATGATTTTGACTTTGAGCTTTATTATACCATTCAAATGCTAAAGCATCATTCTTTAGAACACCATATCCATAGTAATAATGCTCACCCATTTCAAATTGAGCATTACTATTTCCCTCATTCGCTGCCTTTTGATACCATTTTAAAGCCTCATCATAAGAGAAATCAACTCCAAGACCATTATCGTATAATACGCCAATGCAATACATACCCTCACTAGATCCTAGATTGGCAGCCTTTTTGAATTGCTGAAGTGCCTTTTTATAATCTTGTTTTTCTCCTTTACCCTCTTTATAACAATAACCTAAATTAACATATCCAGAAAGCTCACCTAGGTTTTGAGCATCCTTAAATAATTTAATAGCCATTTTATAATCCTTAGCTACAAATTTACCATCATAATACATTGTACCTAAATCATTAATAGCACTTGCATGATTATTCTTTGCTAATTCCTCTAAATAATTATAAGCGAGCTCATAATTATAATCCATTCCATATCCATTTAATAAAATAACCGCCAAATTATATTTTGCTTGTTCATTTTTATCCTTAAGAGTATTATAAATATCATATGCCTTCTTATAATCTCTAAAATTATCACTATAATAATAACAATTACCTAATCTCAATAATGAATCCTCATCACCTAAATCAGCAGCTTCCTTATAATATTTAATTGCTAATTCATCATTTTTATTAGTTCCTAAGCCATAGTAATAACAATCAGCTAAAACAGACAATGCATCATTAACACCATTATTTACTGCAAATAAATAAGCTTCAAAGGCTTTAGCTTCATCTTTTTCGACTCCTAAGCCCTCAGAATATAAATAACCTAAATAATATGAAGCAAATGGGTAATTATAAATACTATCAAATAAATGGAAAGCCTCTTCATATATAGCTTCACTATATTTTTCCACTCCTGCATTAAATATAGTCTTAACCTGAGGGGTCTCCTCTAAAGGTAAAATAACTGTTTTTTCTTCAACTTGAGAATTATTTATAACTTCTTGAGTTTCTAAAGTCTCTTCTTGAGCTTCATTAGATTCAGATTCTATTTCACTACTATTAGCATCTACAGTTGTTTCTTCTTGAGTTTCATTTGATTCACATTCTATTTCACTACTATTAGCATCTAAAGTTGGTTCTTCTTGAGTTTCATTAGACTCACATTCTATTTCACTATTATTGGCATCTACAGTTGGTTCTTCTTGAGTTTCATTAGACTCACATTCTATTTCATTAATATTAGCATCTACAATTGATTCTTCTTGAGTTTCATTAGAATTAGCATCTATTTCATTATTAGTTGTATCATCTTCTTTAATATCTAAAGCTGCATTATTATTTTCTTCATATCCTAATAAAGCTAATAAAGACAATTCATTATTAACAGCATTAATACTAGATAGAGATTCCTTAAAATCATCAGCTTTTATTATAATATCATCACTTAAAGAATCATCATCATAAACACTATCAAAGATATCATCAAGTTTCCCGTTATAATAGAAAAATATCTTTTTATTATATTTTTTATTTACCTCATAGAATTCATCTAATACCTCATAAAAATAAAAATCAGATAAGGATAATTTAGATAATACAAAAATCTGGGCATCACTTCTAATAAGAGATGCTCTTGCAGATATTTTAGAACTACTAGCTAATAAGCTTGTACGCAAATTAAAGCCTTTATTAGATAATGCTTCAAAAACATCATTAAATGCATTTAAATCCTCATTATTAATAATAAAATTAACATTGCTAATCATAAAAATACCTCCCGAATAAAGAAATAATTTATTTTTTCATTAAATAATATGATAGTGCACAAATAGTTTTTGCATCCTTAATTTCACCATTAAGAATCATGTTTTTCACATCATCAAGCTTATAAAATTTTGATTCAATAACCTCATCCTCATCAAAATGAGTATGACTCTTTTTACAATTTCTAGCTAAATACAAATAAATAATTTCAGAAGAATACCCACAAGTAGGATATATAGCTCCTAAAAAATCTAAACTTTCCGCTTTATTTCCAGTTTCTTCTTCTAATTCTCTTTTAGCTGCTAAAAGTGGATCTTCATTCTTTTCAAGCTTACCAGCTGGAATCTCATACATCACTTCATCATATGCATAACGAAATTGTTTTACTAATAATATCTCTTCATTTTCATTAATACATAATACTGCTGCTCCACCGTTATGTCTCACGATTTCTCGAAATGATTCATTACCATTAGGGCATAATACTTTATCCTTAACAAGCTTAACTACATGGCCTTCAAAGATTGTCTCTCCAGATAATCTCTTCTCTATCATCTTCATAAAAATCACTCCTTTTGATAATTTTATCATATTTTGAAAGAATTGGTATAAAAATAATGAATTATTATAAAAAAAATGATATTACTACAAAAAATTTGTAATAATATCATAAAAAATAAATATTATTTTATAGAAAATTGAATTTCAGTTAAATAATCATTTTCATTTTCTTTATTCCAACATCCATCAATATAACATTCTCTAGCACTATCAACAATCTCAAAATGATTATCTTCAATATATTTAAGAAGCTTTAAATATGATTCTCTTAAATTACTATAGCTTCCATGATGCATAATAGATAATACTCTTTTACTTTCAAGCTTCATAAAATTAATTCCATCACCTTCAATACCTAAGGAATTTACAGCCTCTTGATAACGAATTTTAATATCTTTTTCTTTATATTCATTATCTAAATAGCTAATAAAACAGTATCCATCATTATGACATGTAAGATTAGGATTTAATTTTTTACATAATGACCCTGTTTCTAATACAAAATCAGTAATTTTTGAAAAATCTTCAATAACACCATCCCTATAATAGGTAAAATAATCCGGTATAACCTTTAAAATAATTTCACTACTCATATTAATATCCTCCAATAATAAATCTATTTTTGAAAGTGTCTTTGTATAGTTTATTATTTGAGCTTCAATAATATTTCTATGATTATTTAATATTTCTTTAATATCATTACCATCAATAACTTTTTTAATATCCTTAATGGGTAGGCCTAAATCCCTTAATGATACTATATATTTAAGTTCCATCAGCTTATTAATATCATAGTAACGATAATTAGTATTAGGATCTATTATAGTAGGAATTAACAATCCCTCTTCCTCATAATACCTAATAGCTTTTATTGTAACCTTAGAAAGACTTGAAAGCTCTCCTATTTTATACATATTGCCACCTCCAGCTATATTTATACAATCTCCCCTAAGTGGAGAGTCAAGAGAATTTAAAAATATTTTATATTATTTTTTTTATTAATGTAAAGTCTTTTATTATATTTTATTTCTAGTATAATCATTATGGGTGATTAAATATGAAAAAAATGAAATTATTATTAAGTATTATTCTAGTAGGTATAATATTATTTACTACTACCTCATGTGATTTAATAAATAAATATTTGCCATTTCTTAATACTTCTACTTCAACCACACATAATCATACATCACCTTCAATAAACAAAAATGAAGGAGTAGTCTATGATGATTTCCAAATTCATTTTATGACGCTTGGAAATGATAAAGCTGGAGATTCAATCTATATTAAAGCTGGAAATACTGATATTATTATTGATGCTGGAAGTAGACAACAATCTACTATAACAACAAAGGAATATATGAATCAATATATAAATGATAATAAAATAGAATATGTCATTCTAACTCATAAAGATAAAGATCATATAGAAGGGTTTACTGATACAGCAAATAATAAAGGTATTTTAAGTAGCTATAAAATAGATACAATCATAGAAAATAGATATACAACTAAAACTACAGCAACCTACAAAAAATATCTTACATTAAGGGATAGCTTAGTAGAGAGTGGTACTAAGCTTAATTATGCAGATGATTGTTATAATAATACTAATGATGCAAAAAGAGATTATCAATTATCTGATAAGGTTACAATGTCTATAATATATAATTATTATTATTTCAATACCTCATCAGATGAAAATAATTATTCAGTTTGTACAATGTTTACTTATAATGATAATAATGAAGAACATCACTTCTTCTTTACTGGAGATTTAGAAAAAGAGGGTGAAGAAAAAATGGCTTTGTATTATGATAGCTCAACAGAAGAAAAAACTCTTCCAGAGGTAGATTTATTTAAAGCTGGTCATCATGGTTCTAAAACCTCATCAAATGATTGCCTATTATCAATAATTAAACCTAAAATGTGTGTTATCACCTGCTGTTGTGGTACTAATGAGTATACTGCAATAACAGATAATCAATTCCCAACCCAAGATTTCATATCAAGAATATCAAAATATACTGATAATGTTTACGCAACAACAGTATGTGAATCCTTCACTATTAAAACGGCTTTACAAGCAGTTGATAGTAATGGAGAGGCTAAGGTTGATAAAAATGGAAAACCTGTATCCGATACATCAGGCATAGAAGTAGGCGGAAATTATATTGATTCAAATGGCTATAAGGACTTAAATGGAAATATTATTGTATCCTGTTCAAGTAGTGGTATTGGACTTGCTGCTAGTAATAACCTTATAAAGCTTAAGGATTCAGAATGGTTCAATCAAATAATAACAATCGATGGAAAGGAAAGACCAATGAGAATATGGAACTAATTATTAAAATATTAGATGAGAACAAAAATGTATTATTAAGTGAGGTATTTGAGGGTAGAGCTTTTTATGAGGCTCCATTTGTATTTTTAGCTAATGAATTAGGCTTATATGAAATACCAAAGGATGCCCTTCTTTCAAGCTTAGAATCACTAGAAAAAAGATTAAATTTAGTATTAAATAATGATATTAAAAATGAATTATTAGAATCTGAGGATTTATCTGATAATGATAAAGAATTATTAAATTTAATAAATAATAAAAATCTTCAATTAATCCATCCTAAATATTTCTATAATCTTATAAAAAATATTGAGTATGGTAATTTTGAAGATATAAGAAATTTTATTGAAGATAATAAGAATATTTATAATAATTCATATAGAATTTCAATTGAATGTAAATAATAATATTATATCCTTATCACATATTGTGGTAAGGATTTTTAATATTATATAAATAATAAAATCGACCATTATTACAATATAATGCAATTTTGATCGATAATTAACAATGTTTGGATTAATAAATTTATTTATATTTAATTTTATTGTCTTTTGAAGCCTTCCTTAAAAGCATACCCAATAATACTACCTAATGATAAATAAGTATGATTAATCGGATCATATACAATTGCGTTAAGCTTTGATGGATCTATTTCTCCATTACTTAATATACTCTCATCACAATTAACATTTAATATTTTAGCCTTTAAAACCTCATTAGAATATTCAATAGCCTCACATTCTAACGCTAAAGGTAATTCCTTTATTAAAGGAATATTATTTTCTGATTCAATAATAGTAAATCCAGATTTATTTATTTTTTCTTTATCATCCTTCAATGAAACTAATCCTACATAATCACAGCTAACAACAGTATCAGCTGTACCAATAGATACAGAAAAATAACGATTATTAATAATATTTTCAGTGGTTTGATGATTACTTAGAGCGATAGAAATCTGATTATAATCAGTTATTCCTCCCCAAGCAGCAGTCATAATATCAGGATTCTTATCCTTATCATAGCTTGTAATAACAAGAACTGGCTGTGGATATAAATAATTATTTGCTTTAAATGTCTTTCTCATATTTTCCTCCTAAATTCCAAATAAACTCATTACTCCCATTACTATATATCCTGTAGCTAAAGAAGCAATAAATAAAATAATAAATATAATTAAAACATCCTTTATATGCTTTCTATTCTTTAATAAATATACAAATCCCAACCCGGCATTCATACATAATCCAGAAACTAAAGCTCCAAAAGGAATACCATTGATTAAATACATTTCAGTAATTAATACTGAAGAAGCACAATTTGGTATTATACCTACTACTGTAGAGACAAATGGGGCTAAATAGCTATTTTGTGCTAAAAAACTAGATAATACCTCTTCTCCTCCAATTGCATAAATAATTAATCCAAATATAATATTAACTACTAATACATAAATAAATATTTGTAATGCATGAAGAATTGGATGAACTAAATGCTTATATAATTTAGTATTAGCATAATTAATTTTATGATGACAATCATCATATTCTTGTGATAATTCTATAATATCATTATCCTGCCTTTTTATTAATAAATCAACTATAAAGCCTAAAATAAAGCCTAAAATTAATTTAATCAATAATAATGGTATTACTGAAATAGCATGGTCAAAATCAGTAAGTAAAATAGGTAGAGCTTCATCAGAACAAGCAAAAAATACTGCAACAACACAGCCTAAGCTAATATGATTCTTTAAATACATATCTGATGCAATTACACTAGTGCCACATTGTGGAATTAAACCACATAAAGAACCAAAAAACGGGCTCGCTTTTTTATGATTTTTAAGTAGGCTAGTAATATATTTTTCTACAAAGGAAAAAATTATGTATATTAATAAAGCTAATACAAATACCTTAACTGAATCAATTAAGGCATCAAGTAATACTTCAAGAATTTCTTCCATCAGTCATACACTCCTTACATATTCCAAATATTGTAGTAGATAAATTATCTATTCTAAATCCATGATTTTCATAAATATGCTCCATAAAACTATTTGCCTCACTACAGCTTAAATGAATAACATTACCACAGCTTTTACATTTCAAATGTAAATGACTATTACAGCCATTTGAATATTGATATTCATAGGTTTCAGTAGTAGGATTATATACTCTTCTAATAGTGCTATTTTTCTCTAATGATTTTAATTGTCTATAGATAGTAGTTTTATTCATTTTTTCCTTTAGCTCTTCTACTAATGCGACTGCTGAATAGGTCTTATCTTTATTATTTTCAAAAATATTAATTAATTCTAATTTATGATCTGTCTTATACATAATAATTGATCCTTTCTAAAATCCATCCTATTCTAGCATATATTTTATAAATTTGCAACTGAGTTGCAAATTATTTTTATAAAATTACCATAACGTGCATTTAAATAATAAAAAAAATATAAATATAATTTATCTTGCAATAAATACTTTATAAGCAAAATAACATACATTTAAAAACAAAGAAAATTCCATCTTCTCAACTGATAAATTTATAGACGAATTCCAGTAAATAATATAAGAAAACAAAAAATACCCAAGCATAAAATGGTACTAGAAGTGCCTAGCTAATTTACATTTCACTGTCAAATCACTGTCTATTTCTAGTACCATTTTACATTTATCTATTTAATTAAATCTTTTATAACCTCAGATGCAATTAATAACCCTAGTGATGCAGGTACAAAAGCATTACTTCCAGGAATACTTCTTTTAATAGATTCATCAAAATTATTTTCTATTTTCAAAGGAATTTCCTCTGAATACCCAACCTTAAGCTTTTTTATTCCTCTTTTTTTAAGCTCATATCTCATTACACGAGCTAAAGGATCAACACTAGTTTTATAAATATCCTTTATCATAAAACCCTGAGGATTAAGCTTATTACCTGCTCCCATAGAAGAAATAATAGGGGTATTAGTTGAATTTGCTTTAACAACAAGTGCTATTTTAGCACTAACTGTGTCTACCGCATCAATAACATAATCATATAATGAAAAATCAAATTCATCTTGATTTTCAGGAAGAAAAAAACATTTATAAGCATTAACCCTACAATTAGGATTAATAGCTATAATTCTTTTTTTCATCACATCTACCTTATATTCTCCAATAGAATCCATTGTGGCAATAATTTGTCTATTAATATTAGTAATACTTACTGTATCATTATCAACAATATCAATACTACCAACACCACATCTAGCTAATGCCTCAACAACATAACCTCCAACACCACCAACACCAAATACAATTACTTTAGAATTGTATATTTTTTTCATTGAGTTTTTACCTAATAACATTTCTGTTCTTGAAAATTGATTTTCCATAAAATCTCCTTATTCTAATTCAATATTATCATAGCTTAAAAGCTTTTTATATGTATTATCCATTAAAATAGCACCAAGTGGTGCAGTAATTAAAATTACAATAATTGCTGCAGTTAAAATTACTTCTCCACAAGCTAAACCCTCAGCTAAAGCAATACCACCGATAGAAGCTTGAACTGTAGCCTTAGGCAAATAAGAAATAATAATAAAAATTTTTTCTTTTAAATTATAATTTGTAAATATTAAAGATATTAATACACCAATAGTTCTAAATAATAATGAAATAACAACTAATCCAATAATAATTAGACCTGTTGATGATATTGCATAGCTAATATTAATTGAAGCACCAACAAGCACAAATAATAAGATTTCAAAACCCTGCCATAAGCTATTATAGGAGCTTTGAATTTTTTTAGCATCATTTTTATTTTTTAGAGAAATAATAAGTGCCATTACTATTATACCTAATAATGATGAAATTGCAAAATATGGCTTAACAAATTCTTCTAATGCAATAGATCCAAATGATAATGCTAATAATACTATTACTTGAATAATTGTATTAATTTTGAACTTCTTCATTACAAATGAAACACTAAAGCCTAATAATATTCCTAATACTATTCCACTTAAAATACTAATTGGAATATTAATAATACTTAAAGCATTAAAGCTATTAGTAGTTACTAAATTCTTAAATGAATAAAATAATACAATAACAAAAATATCATCACAAGAAGCCCCAGCTAAAATTAATTCAGGTACTCTTTTATTTTTACCATAATTAGTTTCTATTAGCTTAATCATTCTAGGAGCTACAACTGCAGGACTCACTGCAGCAAGTACACTTCCTAATAACAAAGCCTCTAATATTGAAATACCTAATAATATTGGTCCAAATATTGCAATTCCTATTATTTCAAATAATGCTGGTAAAAAACATATTAATATTGCAGGTCGTCCAATTTCTTTTAATCCCTTTAGGTCTAAAGATAAACCTGACCTAGTTAATATGATAACTAAAGCTATTTGTCTTAAATATGAAGATATTTTTAATAATCCTTCATCAATAATATTAAATAAAGAAGGACTCATTAAAATACCTAAAATTAGGTACCAAATTATTTTTGGTATTCTTATTTTTTCTAAAAGAATTCCACCAATTATTCCCACAAAAAATATAATAAATAAGCTTAAAAACATATTATTCTCCTTTCTTATACAAAAAAAAGACACCTATGGCATTACCATAGACGTCATTAGCTTCACGCGGTTTTCTTTCGAGGGGAGACATCATTCCCAATTACATATAAATTTTACCACTAGTATTAACAATTATCAAGAATTAGCTTTATTTTTATTTAAATATTTTATTAATGAATCCTTTTCATTAGCTACTTTATCATTAATTACAGCTTCTAATAAATAATTTAAGGTATTACCTATTTCCTTACCATTATAACCTAAATTAATTAAATCATAACCATTAATATTAAGATTCTTTAGATTAAAACAAGAATTATCTTTTATATCATTAATTAGTTCATATCCCATTTTTCTTACAATAGTTAAATCTATAAGCTTAATATCTTTATTAGAATAATTATGATCAAGTCTATCTGCTTCTTTTAAATTTAGTAAATAATCAAAAATATCCTTATATTCCTCACTATCAAATTCTTTAGCTATATTAAATAATAATTTCTTAATATTTCTCTTTTTTTCACTAAAATTATAATCATGATATTTAATTAAAAATAATACTATTTTAATAGTTTTTTTGGAATATTTAAATCTCTCTAAAATATCCTTAGAAATTTTTTCTCCTTCATAAGCATGTAAATAATAATGAGCTTGATTATTTTCATCAACCACTCTACTATTAGGTTTACCTATATCATGTAAAAATGCTGCTAATCTAACTTCTAAAATATTAGTAGTATTTTTTACTACATTAATAGTATGCTGATATAAATCATTAGGATGAAAAATATTATTTTGATTATAATTAAACATTATTTCTATCTCAGGAATAATAACAGCTAAGATTTCTCTATATTCATCTATAGCCTCATAAAAATATTTACCTAATAATATTTTATTAAATTCTTCTCTTATTCTTTCAATAGAAACTTTTAACAATAATCCCTTAAGCTCAAATAATGCCTCTTTAGTCTTTATATCAATAATATAACCATATTTAGAATAAAATCTTATAGCTCTTAATATTCTTAAGGGATCTTCTTTTAAATTGACTAAAGGATTAGCTGATCTAATTATTTTATTTTCTAAATCAAAAAGTGCAGTATCATTGAAATATAAATATTCTCCATCATATGCTAGTGAATTTATTGTGAAATCTCTATGATATAAATCATGATATATATCATATTTTTCATCACTTAAAGATCTAAATTCAGTGATTTCTATTTTATTACCTTTATATATTATAGAAACAGTACCATGCTTAAGACCATTTTCATTAATAATATTATATTCATTAAATAATGACTTAATTTCATTAGTACTCATTGAAGTACATAAATCATAATCAGAAGACTCTATTCCTAAAATAGAATCTCTAACAGATCCACCTACTAAATATATTTCTTGATTTTTATCTTTAAATAACTTTATTATTTCTAAAATATAATCAGGGATAGTAATATTTCTTTTTATTCTATTATTCATAAATATCCCTCTATTTAACAATATATTCTTTAAATATCTTTATCATAAGTTCTTCTAATAATTCATTATTAACCATTTTAGGTAAACTAGATTTTTTATAAAGTTCTTCTGATTCTTTTTCAAGATTATTTAACATATCATAAAATTCTTTTTTTACTCCACCATCTGCTTCACGAAAATAACCATTTCTAATACTCATAAGAAGATCATGTTCTTCTCTATAAGTATGTAAATTTCCATCTCTTAAAATTTCATTACACATTAAATATAATCTAATTAAATGCATCATATGCTTATTTAAATGAAGATCATCTTTTTTCTTATTTCTTTGACCTATTGTCGTGTTAAATGTTCTTAAAACATTAGTCATTTCCTCAATTGAACTTCTTAGATGAGATAAAGGATATCCCTTCAAATTAATATCAATTAACAATTCAGGCTTATTATTAAAACTTCCTACATAGGTCTTAATTGCATCTTCTGGCATATTAAATTTTCCAATAAAGGAAATATTAGCATTAATAACTGAACGATTAATATGCTTAAGCTTTTCTTCTTCTGTTAAAGCAACCTCATCCCTAACTAAAGCATTTTCTAATCTATTAAGTTGAGCATGTGCATATCCACCAAAGGTATAATAAGCTTTTTTTGTTAAAAATAACTTCCTATTATTTAATAATAGCTTGCCAACCTCAGAAACCCAAAAATAATGTTCAGGCTTACAAAATAACATTTCAATGATATTAGGATTACATTCTCTAACAAGCTTAATAAACTTAGATAAAGAATAAATAGTAGTATCAGTTTCTGTATCAACAAATTGTTCAAAACTAGATGAAATTCCTAAAATATTTTCCAGACTATCTAAGGCAACTCCTCTAATATCAATATCAGAAGAATCTATATTAGTACCATATGAATAGCTTCCTGCAACACATAAAAATACAATTCTATTTTTAAGATTTTTATTTGTTCTTAAAAAATCATATTCTTTTTTATTTAATACTTCATTAAAATCAATCATTGTCTCACCTACAATTCTTATATGCTAAATAACATTTATTAGAAAATACAAAAATGAATATCCTATTATGTGTTAATCAGCATTTTATTTACTAATTATATTAATATAAATAATCAAAA
>CAMEJG010000015.1 GCA_945919465.1 uncultured Anaeroplasma sp.
CTTACAAAAAGCTTTTTGATTATTCTAGTTCTATACCCTATCAAGCGTAAGAACCATTTAACTAAGTAGTGCTTAATATTAAATCCTATTTACATTGATTCATGAATTGTACGACTAATAACATCATCTTGTTGTTCTTTAGTTAATTTAATAAAATTAACAGCATAGCCTGAAACACGAATTGTTAATTGAGGATACTTCTCTGGATGTGCTTGTGCATCTAGTAATGTTTCTCTATTAAAAACATTAACATTTAAATGATACCCACCATCATTTACATAAGTATCAAGCATTTGAACTAAATTATCTACTCTTTGTGACATAAAATACCTCCTAATTAAGAATAATTCTTAATAATTTAATTATATTATATATTTATATATATTTCAAGTAACAAAAAATGGTAGTTTAATTCAATTTCAAATATGATACCCATTTTATATCTAAGGTTTTAGTAGAGGCTGTTTCACTAGGGCGTTCAATCCATCCTACAGTCGCATTATTCTCACAATAATAATTCATATATATTCTTGCTTCTGATGTAGGACTCTTATCAACAATATATACTGGCTTTAAATCTACAAAATAAATAATATTATCTTCATTCCATCTAAACCCATAAGTATGATATTCCTTACTTGAATCAAATCCTAAATTATAATTATATTTATGCTCTCCATTTCCTTTAATAGAATAATTAAAGGTTACACTAGTTGTATCATTACCATTAAATAGAATTTCTATACCTTCTTTAGCTTGATTATCATCATTTCCAATATAAGTAAAAAAAGAAGATCTAATTCCTGATTCATCTACAGCTTTTAATGATATAGCATAATCACCATAACTATATAAATCATTACTGTGATATTCTCCTCCATAATATGAAGTACCTCCATAATTATTAGGATTATCAGTTATTTGTAATGATAAAGTGTTATTTTCCTTAAATAGTACATTATTCTCATTCCAGGCTATATTAATTAGCCCTTTATTAATAAATCCATCAGAAGCCCGAAATGAAGCAATATTCGAATTCAAAAAAGATTCTTGAACCTTTAAATCAGGAGTATCATCAGGTATATATATTTTAGGACCACATGAAGAAAGAATAAGTACTGATAATAGGCTAATAGGATATATGAAATATTTTTTCATAAATTACCTCTTTCTAATTATTTATAATGCTCCAAAATAATATAGTAAGCCTATTCCTGTACCTAATAATAATGAAGCAATATAAATAATAAAATTATTCATTCTAATCTTAAAATTTCTTTGATAGATTACATATAAAAAATATGAACCTACAACAACTAATATGTATAAAACAATAGAATAATTAGCTAATGTATATATTGAAAGAAATACTTCAGCAATTGGAATTATTGTTTTATATCCAAACCAGCTAGTTGATTTTTGTGAAATATTTTCAGGCATTTCACTATAAATATCTTTAAAATAAATGATTGCAAAAACAATAGAAATAATAAAATAAGCTAAAATTGAAATACAAGCATTTGTTATTGTATATGAATCAATAAAATTACCTAGACTTTTTTCATTAAAAATATAACAAAATGTAAAAAATGGAGAATACATAAAATAATTCCAAGCGTGTATTGCATCAACTGAATTTCTAACAACACTAACAACAAACTCTAGAATAACTGCATAAAATAATAAAAATATAATACCATCAAATATTGTATTAGCTCTAGTATAAACAAAAATAACAATAGTATACGTTATTAAACCTAAAAGTAACAATAGAAAATAAAACCCAATAAAATAAGAATAATCATAATAATTAGCTTGAACTGCTATCCATACTAATAGTACACCATAAGATATAGTAAATGGTATTACTATTTGAGATATACCAATAATATATCTTGATAAATGAATTTTACTTCTTTTAATTGGCATTGAATATAAGGAATCAATATTAGTTTTATTCATCTTAAATGAAAATTCACAAATAGGTACGATAGTAGCTAAAACTACCATAAATATGGCAGGCATTGAAATTGGAGCGTAGTATATGCTTCCATTATATTCAAAGGAATAATTAAGAAGTACTGATATTGTAACAGCAAGTAGTATTAAAGTAAATATAGAAATGTTTAATATTCTTCTTTTAAAATAATATTTTAGAAGTCTTCTCATTTTAAGAAACCTCTCTTTTCTACCTCAATAATAAATAATTCTTCAAAATCAATAGCTATTTCATCTATTAAAATAGGATTTAATGGTTTTAGCTTCTCTTCAACTGTTTTTAAATCAGATAAAGTAATAAGCTTAATAATTCTTTTTGTTTGAACATAGCTAACCATTTCAAATGGAATGTCTTGAACTGATATTTCTTCATTAAAGGCTATTTGATATTTATGATATTTATTAACATCTTCGTTAATTGCTCCCATAGATACAATATGTTTATCATCTAATAATGCATAAGAATCACAAAATTCCTCTAATTCCTTTAAGGAATGGGAAGATATTAAAACTGTAATATTTTCTTCTTCTACTAATTTCATTATTTCCTTTTTAAAGAATAATCTTGATAATGGATCTAAGCCATCAAAAGCTTCATCTAAAAATAAATATTTAGGCTTTATTGCTAAAGCTAAAGCTATAAATACTTGGCGCTTCATTCCCTTTGAATAGGTAATAATTGGCTTTTTTATAGGAATATCATAATGCTCTAGATATTCTAAATATAAAGCCTGATCAAAATTATAAAATATTTTATAAAAATCAATTAAGCTAATAGGAGTCTGATTCATACCAAAAAATGGCTCATCAGGTAATAAAAATATTTTTCTTTTAGCATTTTCATTTTCATATACCTCTTCACCATCAATTAAAATACTTCCAGCATCCTTTTTTAATATTCCTGTTATTGTTCTTAATAATGTTGATTTACCAGCACCATTAATACCAACAAGGCCCATTATGGAGCCTTCTTCTACTGTTAAATTAACATTATTTAAAACATTAAAGTTTCCAAATGATTTCATTAAATTTTTTATCTCAATCATTAGAATATACCTCTTTTACTGCATTAATTAATTCTTCCATTGAAACTCCCATATTTTTAAGCTTCAATATTTCATTTACTAAATCTTGCCTTATATATGAGGTTTCTTTTGATATTTTCACATATGCTCCCTTTTTAGGAATAATATCAACATATCCTTTATTTTCTAAAATAGAATAAGCTTTTTCTACTGTATTAGGGTTAACTCCTAATTCTAATGCTAAGCTTCTACATGAAGGAAGTTTATCTGATTCTTTATATATACCTAAATTTATATATTTGATAATTTCCTGAACAATTTGTTCATATAAATTATTAGTTCCTTTAAAATTTATATTCATTAATATCACCTGTATTATCTGTACTAACACCATTTTACTATTTTTTATTATTTTTATCAATAGGTATAATAATTATAGCATTTGTTATCATTATAATTTGAAGTATTTTGGTGATTTTTTATTAAATAATTAATATTATAGTTGATTTTGAATAAAATTTAATATGATGACAATACTAAAAATGGTGATGTAAATGAAAAAAAAGATATTTTCTATTATTTTTATTATTAATGGAGTATATTATCTATTTGCTGAATTTTTAAGCATTTTAGCTACTAAAAATGAACTTAATTCCTATGCTAAAAATACTATAAGTGAATTAGGCAGTCCTACATCACCTTTATATAGATTAATGAATAGTGCCTTTATTATTACAGGCATTTTATTCATGCTTGCTTATTCATATTTATTTAAAAATATGAATAAGACTAAAAAAATAATTGGCTTTTTATTAGCCTTAATGCTTTCAATAGGATCTATAATGGTAGGATTATTTCATAGTGTTGAAATAACTACAAATCTTCTTCATCAAATAGGTACTATCTTAGTATTTTCTGGTGGAAATTTACTAATATTATTTATAGGTCTATTTTATAATGATAAAACCCCATATACCAAAATGTGTACTATATTAGGCACCTTGGGCTTATGGGGTGGAATTATGGTTATTATTTCAACTATAAGAGGATATCCTAAATTCATTCCCTTATTAGAAAGAACTACAGTATATCCAATTATATTTTTTCAAATAATAACTGGTATTTATTTTTTAATTATTGAAAATCAGAAATCTTTAAATTAATACATTTCTTGAGGAGCTTCTGGCTTCTTTTTTTCTTTTATTGGAGCAACTGCACATTCAGTAGTAATAAACATCTGAGCAATAGATGCAGCATTTAAAAGAGCACTACGAGTTACCTTAGTTGGATCGACTATACCTGAATCTAACAAATTAACCCAAATGCCATTTTTAGCATCAAAGCCAACTCCATCACTCATTGTTAATTGTTTTTCTACAATATATTTTCCATCATATCCTGCATTTTCCGCAATTTGATATAGTGGTTCAGTTAAGGCATCAAGAACAATTCTAATTCCTTTTTCAACATCTGGAATTTCAGAAGAAATAGTATCCTTTATTTCATTATAAACTGAAGCTAAGGCTTCTCCTCCTCCTGAAACAATACCTTCTGCTAATGCAGCACGAGTAGCATTAAGAGCATCCTCTAAACGAAGCTTCTTTTCTTTTAATTCTGTTTCAGTTGTAGCACCTACCTTAATTAATGCTACACCATTAGTTAAGCCTGCAATTCTCTTTTGGAAGTTCTTCTTTTCATAATCGCTCTTGCATTCATTCATCTTTGATCTAATATCATTAATTCTTTCTTCTAAGGAATTCTTATCGCCTTTACCTTCAATAATAGTAGTTGAATTCTTTTCAACTATTACCTTTTTAGCAACACCTAAATCCTCAATAGAAATATCCTTTAGATTCATTTGTAAATCCTTTGAATAGAATACAGCACCAACAAACATAGCCATATCCTTTAATTGCTCACATCTATCATCACCAAATCCAGGTGCTTTTGTAGCAACCACATTGAAGGTTCCACGAAGCTTATTTAAAATAATTGTAGATACTGCCTCTTGTTCAATATCATCTGCAATTATTAATAATGGCTTTCTAGATTGAACAACATTTTCAAGTACTGGTAAAATATCTTGAATTGAAGATATCTTTTGATCTGTAATTAAAATATAAGGATTTTCTAGAGTAATTGAAGTTTTTGATTCATCCTCAAGCATATATGGAGAAATATATCCCTTATCATATCTTAAGCCATCAGTCATTTCTAATTTAGTTTCAAAGCTCTTTGATTCATCTACATTTATAATTCCTTCATGACCAACCTTTTCAATTGCATCGGCAATTAAGCTACCAATTTCTTTAGATCCAGATGAAATTTCAGCAACATTTGCAATATCCCTTTTATTATTAATAGTTTTAGTTTTCTTTAATAAAGCATCACTAACCTCTTTAGTAGCTATTTCAATTCCTTCTCTCATTAATACAGGGTTAGCGCCTTTATCTAGAGCCTTAATTCCATTATGAATCATCGCACTAGCAAGTACTGTAGCGGTAGTAGTACCATCACCAGCCTCATCATTTGTATTATTTGCAGCCTCATATACTAATTTGGCTCCCATGTTTTCAAATGCATCATCAAGTTCGATTTCTTTAGCAATTGAAACACCATCATTTGTAATAAGTGGAGAACCATATCCTTTATCTAATACAACATTTCTTCCCTTAGGTCCTAAAGTGATCTTAACAGCGTCATTTAAATAATCAACGCCTCTAACCATAGATGTTCTTGCATCTTTACCATATTTTATCATTTTTGCCATATTTCATTACCTCTATTCCATAATTGCAATAATATTATCTAGTGAAGTAACAATATACTTTTCACCATTTTCTTCTATTTCATCAGTAGAATAAGATTTGTAATAAACTTTATCTCCTACCTTAACTGGCATTTCAACCTTAGTACCATCAGCTAAAATTCCATTTCCCACCGCAACAACAGTTGCGTATTTTGTTTCCTCTTTTTTAGTAGTTAATACAATACCACTATTTGTAGTTTGATTAACTAATTCCTTTTTTAGTACTACATTGTTAAATAATGGTTTCATTTTATCATCCTCTTTTTAAATATTAGCACTCTCTTATATCAAATGCTAATTATATTATAGTCATGAGTTTTAGCATTGTCAATAATAGAGTGCCAAAAATATTTCAATTTGAACAAAATACTTATTTTTGTCCAATAAAAAAAACCTCACCATTATAGTGAGGTAATACTTAATAAATTAACTTCCAGTAGATTCATATCTTCTTTTTGTCTATTTCGGATAATCCCTGCCAGGTATCTCGGCAATTGTAGGCCACACCAAAATGGCGAAGCCAATTATGCCGAAGGCTATTTAAAGGCCGATAGGCAAGATATCCTTTAGGATAGCTTTATTAACATTAAGAATATAATAATATATAATAAATAATTATTCAATATCGTTTTGTAAGGTTCCTCTTTTAGAAGGACCTTTTAATTCTATTTTATAAGAATTAGATTGTATTCTATCCATTATTGCTTCAGCTAATGTAGGATGAAAAAATATATCATACCAATTAGAAATTGGAAGTTGAGATATTATTATACATGATTTAATTGTATTTCTATCTACAATTAATTCTAAAAAATCTCTGGTATCGGCCGCAGTCATTTTAGCAAGACCGAAATCATCTAAAATTAATAAATCAACATTCTTTGTACTTAACACCCAATATCTAATCCAATTGTTGGTTCATCTAAGAATAATATTTTAGGATTATGTAACCAAGCAGCAGCTAAATCTGCTCTCATTCTTTGACCTAAGGATAAAGTTCTTACTGGCTGATTCATATAAGAATGTAGATCTAATGCTTCTTCTAAAAATTCTATTCTCTCTTTATAATCTTCATCACTTATTAGATATATTTCTTTTAAAACCTTAAATGTTTCAATAACAGGAATATCCCACCATAATTGAGTTTTTTTTCCAAATACTACTCCAATATCTTTAGCTATTTCCTTTCGCTTTTTATAAGGTTCTAATCCATTAATATAGACATGACCACTTGTGGGTGTTAATATTCCACACATTATTTTTATTGTTGTAGATTTTCCAGCACCATTAGACCCAATATATCCAACTATTTGACCGTCTGGTATTTCAAGTGAAATATCATTAACAGCTACTGTTTTAGTGTATTTTCTTGAAAATAGTGTCTTAAACATTCCTTTAAGCCCTTCTTCCCTTATCGGTTTATAGAATTCTTTTCTTAAAGATTCTAGTTTAATCATATTATCACCACCTTAAATATTAAATTATAAAAAGATTTTTGCTAAAATATTATAATACAAATTTATATATAGTCAATTAAATGTTTTCATAGATAAGAAAAAGCCACCATTTGGTGACTTTCTATCTAGATAATAGTTTTAAAAAATCCTTTATTGATGATTTTAACCAAGGTACTGCAAACTGGAATATCTTCATTAATGGTCCAGCAAGTAAGCATAATAATAATAATAGGATTTTACTTGATATTGAAAGTTGAGTTACAATACCACCAGTTTGAGTAGAAATATCATTAGTTGAAATCTTAAAATCAGTTACTTGATTACCTAGTACTAAATAATTATCAGAATTCTTATGAGGATTCAATTCATAAGATGAAGCACTATATTCAGTATAATATCCATTAATAATATAATTATTACTCTTAGTTACTGTAATAGTAGGTGCTAATATTGCATTATTCAAAGAACCATAAGCTCCTGTATCAAAGGTATTATCCCCTTGAGCTAAAATATATGATGATTTAGCATTTTCAACCTTAATTGATAGTCCTGTTATAGGATTATTAATATCAATATTTTCATAATTTAATGAAGAATTAATAGAATATAAATTCTTGAACCCTTTATTAACTATATCATTAATATTAAAATTATCAATCTCCTGTGATAATTTATATTCTCCTGATTCTTCATCAAGTGTAACATAAAAATATGCATCCTCAAATGAGGGAGATGTTGATTCAACCTTTGCAATTTCTAATATTTTATCACTAGAATCCTTCATAAATAATGAATATGTCTTTATAGGTTCATTACTCTTAGGACTTTCAAATAATCTTGTTTTTCCATAAATAGTGAATATAGATTTTCCAGTTCTAGTAGCGTTTATATAAATAGCTCCTGGATTATTTCTATCATCAGCATTAGTAGTAATAGTAGGGAGTGACACTTTATATGGTTCAGTATCTAAAGAACCATCTTTAAAGGTAGCATAAATTGGATCTCCATTAATTAAAAGTTCTAAATTTGATGGATTTATAGTAACAACTAATGAATCAGCACTAGTTAAATATACTGGAGCTTTATATGATTTTTCATTAGATTGAATTCCATTTATAACATATTCTCCATTTTTAAGCTCAATAGTTGGCATAATTCTAAATTGTTTAATAGCTTCATCTTCACTTGAAGTTCCATATTTTGTTGAATAATTATAATATACACTAGAATTTTTTAATTTTATATTAAGAGCTTCATTATTAGAATATACATATCCATTTTCATCAACTCTAATTGAGGAAATAAAATCATCATTATATTTAAGATTATTGACTAATGCATAACCACCAAAATAAATATTGCCTTGATTATCATAGCTTAAATCAGGAATATTTACTAAAGTATCAATCATTGTATTGTTTATAGCATAATAGAATTTAGAATCATTATTATTTAATACACTACTTAATGTTGGAGTTTTAATATTATTATCTGTTTGTAAATCAATAACCTTACCATCAACAACATAATAATTATCTTTACTAATATCAATTTTTGGATAAGATGTAATCATTTCTATAGTTGTAGAATCTGAATAGTATTCAGAAAAACCAACTAATGGTCTAAATTCAAAGAATTGAGGACCTGCAAATATCGCAATTAGGAATATTGTATAACAGAATCCAAATAAAATTCTTCTTAGTGTGTTATAAGGCTTACAAACCTTATTTAAAACCATTAAACAAGTATGAGTAGCCGCTATTACGATAATAGTAGATAGAGTTGTAGAATCAAAATTTAGGGAATCTTTCAAGCCAAATACTATTAATGAGATAATTAATATTACCAAGGCACCTGGCAAAGCCTTTTTAATAACATTAAATAAGAATTTACCTTGTACAGGATTATTATTAGGCTCATAAACTAATATTACAGAAGGTAAACCTATAGCTAATACATCAATTAAGAATAATTGATTTGTAGAGATAGGATAATTTCCTGTAATTAAAGCTTGAATAGCTAATAATAATGAGAAAATAGTTTTAGTTAGGAATAATGAAGCAACAGATGTAACATTATTAATAACTCTTCTTCCCTCCCTAACTACATAAGGCATAGAATCAAAATTAGAATCACATAATACAATGTGAGAACAATTACATGCTGCATCACTTCCTGAAGCTACTGCGATAGAACAATCTGCTTCCTTTAATGCTAAGATATCATTGACACCATCACCAGTCATCGCAACAGTCAAACCACTTTCCTTAAGAGTATGGATTAATAGCCTCTTTTGAGCTGGGGAAACACGTCCAAATACTGTATATCTAGTTGCAGCCTTTATTACCTCTTGATCAGATAAGCCATCTAACGAAATATATTCATCAGCATTTAAAACACCTGCTCTTTGACTAATCTTTGATACTGTTAATGGATTATCACCAGAAATTACCTTTACCAATACTCCTGAATCCTTAAAATATTTAATGGTATTAATTGCATCAGGACGAATATTATCCTCAATTAATATCATAGAAACTACCTCAGGCTTATTATCTGGTAGCTTATTATCAACAATTATTCCATCCTTATGAGCTAAACATAATACACGATAACCCATTAATGCATATTTATCGACATCCTTCTTATATGGTGTGAAATGCTCCTTTAATACAAATTCAGGAGCTCCTAAAATATAAGTGCCATATTTTTCGAAGGTTACTGCCTGATATTTTCTTTGGCTTGAGAATGGAATAGATGCTATATGCTTAATTCTTTTTCCCATACCAAATTTTTCTCTTAATGCTTGACTAGTAAGATTAGTATCCTGCAGTGCATTAAGCATTGCTGAAACAACATTTTTAGTAGCTAGTCCATTAATTGAATTAAAATCAATTACATTTTTTACGCTCATAGTACCATCAGTAATTGTACCAGTTTTATCAAGACAAATACAATTTACTCTGGCTAGCATCTCAATACAATATAATTCTTGGACTAATACATTTCTTTGAGATAATCTAATTACACCAATGAATAATGCAATACTTGAGGTTAAAAATAATCCCGATGGAATCATACCTATCATCGCACCTGCAGTTTTACGAATAACAGGGCGTAAATCCATATAATTTCCCATTCCATTAAAATAATCAAGGAAATTAAAGCTAGTTAAGCCTCCACGCATTGTCATACTAAAAAATAAGCTTAAGCCTAAAACTACTACAGGTACGGTCATTACCTTAATAATTAAATTTAATGACATTAATAAATCACTTTTTGGCTTTTTATATTGTTTAGCTTGACTAGAAAGCTTTTCAACATAGTTATGCTCTCCAACCTTATCAACACGACATTTACATTTACCTGATACAATAAAAGAACCACTATATAAAACATCTCCTGGCTTTTTAATTATTGCATCACTTTCACCAGTTAATAATGATTCATTAACTTCAACATTTCCTTCGATTAATATTGAATCAGCGCATATTTGATTTCCTGTTTCAAACAGAATAATATCATCAAGAACAACCTCATCAACCGCAATTTCCTTTTTTACTCCCTCTCTAATTACATTAGCAACAGGAGCAGACATTAATCTAAGGTTATCAATCATATTCTTAGCTCTTATTTCTTGGATAATACCAAGAATAATATTAACTGAAACAATTAATAAGAAGACTAAATCAGTAAATGCTTGAACTGAAATTAAAAATCCTGCAATAATGAACATTAAAATATTAAAGAAAGTAAATATATTACTAAAGAAAATCTTTGGAATAGATTTAGTATTCTTATTATCATTGATATTATTTAATCCTTCACTAAATCTTTGATCAACTTGAGCATTTGTAAGTCCAAAATCAGGTTTATTGAATCTTTCTACATCATTAATATTTTTTCTCTTAACCTTTATCTTTTTCTTTTTTATTTCAGTAGGATCAGCATCTAAATTAGACATAGATTCATTAGTAAAATTTAAATATTCTTTATTATCATTATTTTCTAAAGTCTTAGGTTCCTCAGTATCTTCAATTTCACTAGAATTAACTTCTAAAGAATCATTAATAGAGATATCTTCATTTTCTTCAATAATTTCTTCTTTAATTGGTTCTGTAGCTTGTTCTGAATTTAAAGATTCTTTTTCTTCTAAAGTTGGCTCTATAGCATCTTCTACTATAGATTCTTTTTCTTCTTCTACAACAACTTTTCTAGGCCTACCCATTTGCTACCTCCTTATTAATTTCAATACATATATTTATAAGCTCTTTTATTCTTTCAGGATTTTTATTGATATATAAATATCCTATTACTGCTTCAAATCCAGTTGCTTCCATATATGATTGAATATCGATATTTTTTCTTACAGAATGATTATGACTATTTCTTCCTCTTTTATAAATAGACTGTTCTTCTTCTGTTAATATGTTATTATCTAAGAAATATCTAATAAATTTACTTTGAGATACTCCACTAGTAAATTCACATGCTTTTTTATGAAGCCTATTAACATTACTATATCCTAAGGATAGAATATATTCTCTAATATATACTTCATATATAGCATCACCTATATAAGCAAGTGATAATCCATTTAAAAGATTTGCATCCATTATAGTATATTCCATTCTACAAGCTTATTACGATAAATATCAGCTGTTTCAAAATCCTTATTTATTCTTGCTTCATTCCATTTAGAATAAATATCTAATTCCTCATTTGTTAAAGGTTTTATAAATAAATCAATACCTAATACATCAAGTATTTCTTTAAATGTTTTAAGCTTAATAGCTAAAAGCTCATAATTTTTACTACGTAAAGAGGTATTAATATCCTTAACTAATGAAGTAATTAAAGTCAATACATTTTGAACATTAAAATCTTGATTCATATATTCCTTAAACTTTTCAATATCATCATATGAAATATTAGTAAGTTCAATATTTCGATATTGACATTCATATAAGGCTTGCTTATAGGTTCTTTGCCATTTTTCATATTCCTTTTCATATTGACTCTTTAGCTCCTCACTAAAACTAATAATACTTCTATATGGAGAAAATAAAATAAGACTACGAAGAATCATTCCCTCTTTTGTATTATTTAAATCCTTAACATAAATACAATTTCCTAAGGATTTGCTCATTTTAGCTCCAGCTAAATCCAGTCTACCAACATGAATCCAATATTTTGCTAAATGATTATGATATAAAGCCTCACATTGAGCTATTTCATTCTCATGGTGAGGGAATTTTAAATCCATTCCTCCTCCATGAATATCTATCATTCCATTAAAAAGCTTATGATTCATTACAACACATTCAGTATGCCATCCTGGTCTACCCTTACCAAAAGGGGAATCCCATTGAATTCCTTCTTCAGTTTTTTTCCATAGGTTAAAATCTAATGGATTTTCCTTTTTATCATTAACACTAATACGAGCACCACTCTCTAAGTCCTCACTGACTTGATTAGATAAGCAACCATAATCTTTTATTTTGCCGACTCTAAAGAAGACATCTCCATCACTTACATAAGCATAGCCCTCTTCAATTAACTGATTAATAAATTCAATCATTTCAGGAATATAGTCTGTTGCGTGAGGAATTAAATCCGGTTTCTTACTTCCAACCATTTTAGTTGCCTCAAAAAAAGCCTCCTCATAAAAGCTAGCTATTTCCTTTTCTGATTTATTAGCTTCTAATGCTTTTTTTATAATTTTATCATCAACATCAGTAATATTAGAGGCATATGTAACCTCATAGCCTAAAAATTCAAGATATCTTTTCATCATATCATAAAATATTACTGGTCTTGCATTGCCAATATGAATATAGTTGTAAACAGTAGGTCCACATACATACATATTTACCTTATTACCATTAATTGGCTTAAATTCCTCAAGCTTATTAGATAAGGAATTATATATCATTAGTGCCATATTATCACCTCTTAAAAGCGAGAAAAGAGCATAACGCTCTAAACTCAAAAAATATTATTCTTCTACTGTTAAGGCATCAATAGTATTTAATGCCACATAATTTCCATTTAATACATTAGTTAATGTAGTATTATATGTTAAATTAACCATTAATGTTGTAGTATCAGCTACACTACCAAATTGAAGCTTATTTTCTTTTAAATAACCACAATTATTAACTCTACCATTATTAGCACCAGAGAATAAACCAACAAAGACATATTGAGTTTCCTTCTTAACAGTCTCTTCTTCTTCTTTTACTTCTTCTTCCACAAATGCTTTAGCATAAAGCTTAATGCCTTCTACTCTTGGTTGATATGCACAGTTTTTAACTTCAAAAATAAAATCACTTAAATATCCAGCAAAGCCACCAATATAAGCCTTAGTAGCTAATAAATTAGTCATAACATTAGTTTTTGCCTCTTCATCAGTTATTTCAGAAACATCATCACCAGTATAATTACTCTTTTGTCCTGCATAACCAATAATATCACAAACACTTACACAATCATTAATATTAATTTGAGCATTCTTATCCTTTCCTAAGAATCCTCCAATATATAAATCATGATTTACATATCCTGTACCACTTCTTCTTGAATATGCAATTTCAACATTAGAATAACAATTCTTAATTATACCTGTAGAACCTGCACTACCAACAAAACCACCAACAATTGTATGACCCTTAGATGAAGAATATTCACAATTAACTAAAATCTCACCATTAGTACCACAATTTTCAGCTGTAACCTCTTTAGCATTACCACTAACCTCACCAGCAAGTAATCCGACAGATACATATTTTCTTGCCTTAGACATTAAAATTGCCGCATTATTAACATATACATTATTGAAATAACAATTATATGCCTTACCTACAACGCCACCAATATTTAATGTAGCTGAAGTTGCCCCACTGAATTGATTCTCTGCATGCTTTTTTCCATATGTTAATCCGTTTACAGTAACATTTTCAAAATTAGTATATTCTGCATTACCTACTAAAGAACCCATATCACTAGTACTTTTTGAACCTGTAGTAGTGAAATTTATAGTCTCTAGAGTAAGATCCTTAAATGTAGCATTCTTACTATATCCAAATAAACCACTAGCTGTAGCACTCTTTAATTTAAAATTAGAAATCTTAAAACCATTACCATCAAATGTTCCTTCAAATTTTGTAGATGAAGAATCAAATAAAATTACTTCTTCTCCTTCTAAATCAATATCAGCAGTAAGCTTATATGAAGCATTAGAAATATCAGTATCAATTTCCTTTAAATCATAAGCATTAGAAATTTCAATTACCTCATCTGAGGCATCTTTTGATTTAGTCTTAAATGTTTCTGTAGCAATCAATTCATCCTTTTCGTTCATATTGATGTATAATTCAAAGGTATATTCAGTTTCTTGAGATAAACCAGTAAATTCACAATTAGATTTAGAATAGTCATTACCACTAAAAGATAATGTTTTATAAGCACTAGATGTAGATTGATCAGCTCTTTTTACAAATGCAGTAGCATCTCCTGATTCAAGTGGTCCATAATTATAAAATTCCACATTAATTTTAACTGATGTAGAGCTACAAGTAGCACTCATACTTCCTTCTACTCCACTACTAGAACAGCTAATTAAAGTTAAACCTAGTATAAAAGCGCAAATAAACGCAAATAATCTCTTAATTTTATTCATAAATAAGTCTCCATTTCAAATAATAAAACTTTTAAAAAATATATAGTATATCGTTAATTATTATACCTTAACAGTGTAAATTATACAAGAAAAAAATAATTGAACCCATATATATGTTATAATTTGAAAAAATAATTTGACATATGCATATTATAAATATAATTTTATGTTTTTTGATAAAAATAAAAAAGAGCCTTACTCACTTCTAGCGGCAATATCATTTTCAAATTTAGTTGTTCTTATTTCAAATATAATCATATGAAAAATTTTTATTATCACCATATTCTAATAAAAACATTTGGCTAATTCTTCTACTGTTTGCTCAAGAGCAGTATAAAATTGTTGATAAGAAAAATTACTTGCAGGTGAATCTTCTTCAAAGCAATTAATTATTAAAGATTCTATTACTTGGTCTAATGGATACATTTTTATGTGCATTAATTCATTTACAATTACTTCTTCAATATTTTCTTGTTTTGGATTTACTATGTTAATTAGTACTATTGCTTGTCTATCATCACAATCAATCTTAAAATCACCAGGCTTTTTCCAGTTAGGATCATCCACAAATTCCAATTGTACATCCCATGTTGGTGTTATTCTCAATTTCTTTATATATTTTTCAAATAATTTATTTGCTTCATTCTTATCTATCGTATAATTCTTTCTCTCTTCTATTTTTGTTTGTAACATCTAATAAAAATCATAGTCATTCTAGTAATTATTTAATAAGAACTCTTTTAAAGGAATAACATATATCTTTTTATTATTTATTTCTATTATTCTCTTTTCATCATAAGTAACTATAATAAGTTTTAATTCCTCTTCTTTATCATTTGCATAATTGATTAAATTTGATACTTCTCTATCAAATGTTCCAGAATTACTTAATGAATATGCAACTTGGATTAATGTTTTATTGCTTGGTAAATAAAAATCAATATCAACTTTATTACCTTTTAAATAATACATCTCATAATTATGTCTATATAAATTTATTGCAACTATATTTTCTAATAAAGCTGTTCTTTTACCATCAATAAACAAATTCAAAACTCCGTTGTCTCTAAAGTAATATTTGGGGTTACTATTCTTATCAACAAATGAAGCAAAATAATTTTCAAGTGTAAATAACAAGAATGAATTTTTTATATATCCACAATAATCAATTACTACATCTTTTGATATTTTATAACCAATACCAGTTATTGTATTTTGTAATCTTGTATATGATATGTCTTGCATAACTGATTCTGATATTTTTTTAATTAATAGTTTCATTCCGTTTTCGCTTCTCACTTTATTGTGAGTAATAATGTCATTATACAAAACCTTTTGATATACGCTAGATACATATTCTCTTTTATTTTTAAAATCTATAGATGCAGGAAATCCTCCATAAATAAAGTATTGTTCTAATATATTGTTAATTTTAGCTATTTCTTTGGTTGAATAAGCATCATTATTAAGATTATTTGCACGTAAATATTCATTAAAAGAATATGGTAATATTTCTTTCATGATATATCTTCCACCAAGTTTTGCTGCAACCTCATTAGATAACATTTTTGCATTACTACCAGTAATATCAACCTTATACCCTTGATTAGCTACTCTAATTGCAAACTTTTCCCAATCATTTATATTTTGAATTTCATCAAAATAAAAGTAATGCTTTTTAGAAGACATTTCTTCTGCCACAAGTAAAATTTCATCAAAATCATTTAATTTGAAATCAATTAATCTTTCATCATCAAAATTAATATATATAATTTGATTCCATTCAACTCCAGATTTTATTAAATCTTGCACTCTTTTATATAACAATGTAGTTTTGCCAACACGTCTTAAACCAACTAATACATAATTAGCATTCGCCTCTAATTCTACATCCCTATCTACTATAATTGTATCTTGAATTACTTGATGTTGATCATATATTATCTTTTTAAGAATTTCTTTATCCATCGTTTCACCATCCTGTCGACTATATTATACAATATTGCAGGTGTTTTGTCGAGTATAATCTACATTTTTTAATATAATTATATTCTTTCAAGAATTTATGTGTAAAATGTCTATTCGATTTTTTTCAAAGTCCTTGTTTTTTCGAGTGATATAAAAGTACAAAATAAAAAGGCATCAAATACGACACCTTATCATTTTCAAGTTGGCGGACCAACAAGCAATCGAAATCGGCATAGTTAAGCCATTTATTTGGTAGACTTGTCATTTTTGGGGGTGGTAGAGTATTGAACAACCGTCTCAACGGATTGATTTGAAACCCACGCAAAAAATTAATCACTAGAAAATATGTACAAATACAATCGTTATTAAAATTAATTAGCAAAAATAATTCACACTTTCCTATTAATTACACATTTTACCCATATTTATCAGTTCATTAATTTCACCTTTTTGTAAAGTATTAATTAAAAATGGTACATAATAACATGGAACTGTTAGTATTTTGTTATTTACATCATAACCATATTTGTTTTCAGATATTTTTATCGCCACAAATAGTTTATTATGATTTTTAAATTTATCCAAAGAATCAAGCGAACCTTTTGATTTCTTAACATCAATTGGAATAACAGTCGAATCATACTCAATGATAAACTCAAATTCAGAGTTTCCTTTGCCTTTCCAATAAAATAGCTTGTACCCAGACTTCACTAATTCTGATGCAACATAATTCTCAAAGAAAATTCCTGATAAAGAATTCCTAGCATTTTTATCAATAAATGTTGTTGCATTAATTCTACTTTGATATGAAAAAATTCCAATATCAGATAAATATAATCTATATAACGATTCATCTGAATCAATTAATGGAATAGTGACATTTTCTTTTATCAAAGAAGCTTTATTAATTAGATATGCTAATGCTAACCAGTCGATAGGAGATCTCATATTTCTACTTTTTGCATCTTTTTCTATCAATGATACTTTAAAATTTTTTGATTCTTTATTTAATTGTGTATAAATGTTTTCAAAGATTTTTTTAGATCTAACAATTGACTCTGGACTTGCCTGATACAAATCCATATCAGCTAAATAGTTATCATATAAGTCTTTTAATGTTTCTCTAGCTTCTTGATAGCTACCTGTTTCAATGAAAGTGTCAACCACTTCAGGCATTCCACCAATCAACAAGTACTCATAAAAAACTTCTAATGCTTTATTGTGAATTAATTCTTCACATATTTTATGATTTTTATAAGCAGTTAAAACACTATCATATAATTGTTTATTTCTATTTAATAAAAATTCTTCAAAATTCATTGGATAAATAGTCAATTGATTTATTTTTCCTACCGGAAACAAAAACTTGTCTTTATTTCCTAATCCTCTTTTCCTATTTTCTCTTTGAATCTTGATTCTAACCATTGATCCAGTGACAATAACGGGTATTTCCTTAAAATCTTGACAAAAATATTTCATAAGTGTAATTATAGGTAAGCATTCTTGAGCTTCATCAAATATTAAAAGGGTATCTTTATCAATAACCATATCTCTGTCTAAAGATAAGTATTCTATGATTTCTTTAGCATTTACATGCTCCATACAATAATCAACAAAATTATGCTCTATTCTACAATCAACATAAATATATTTATTTGGAAAATATTCTTTTGCAAAAATCTCTTTAATAAGATAAGTTTTTCCTACTTGTCTAGCACCCCAAACCATTAAAGGTTTTCTATTATGATTATTTTTCCATTCGATTAAATTCTCTATATATTTTCTGTACATATGCATCACCACTAGCTATATTATACAATTAATTGCACCTTTTATCAAGGCCATTTACATAATTAATTGCACCTTTTAAACGCTCTTCATCCAATTAAAATAGCATTTTTCTAGTTAACAAATTCACTAATACATAGTCACATTTTTTCAAAATAGTATTTTTAGCATCTACTTATTTCTAACTTAATAGATTATATTCTAATTACTAATAATATAGTATATGTATTTACGTTAATATTGCGCGTGGGTTTTACAGCATACCGTTTTCGTTTCAACAGATTGATTTGAAACCCACGCAAAAAATTAATCAAATATAAATATAAATCAAATTATAAGTACAGATTATTTTAATACTTTCCAAGAACCATTTTTGTTCTCACCAATGCGTTCTATATAGCCATTTTCTCTTAAATATTTTATATTATTATCTATAGCAGTATTACTAACACCTATCAAAATTACTAATTCTGCTTTGGTTATGTTTGGATTATGCCTCATCTCTGAAATAATCTTTTTTCTAGTATCATTTAGACCATGTTTTCGTGTTAAGTTATTACCAACTTTATTGCCATTCTTGTTATCAACTTTTCTATTAGAATAAAAAGGTATTGTTACAACAATTGAATTTTCTCTAAATTCAAATGCATCTTTAGTGTAATTTTCGATTATTTTTGGTACGCCTCTTCCTAATTTATCACTTATTCTCAATTGTGCAAATATTTCAGATAGTTTTTCATTAACGGGGACGGATTCTCCAAGATAGAAACCTTCCATAGTTTGTGCAGGAGCAATTGTTCCTCTCGATAGGATTTCTATTCTATTTGAATATACAGTAATCATTGGCTCAATACCTAAAACCCATTTGTTATGTAAAACAGCATTTACAATAGCCTCATTATATGATTTAATATCAAACAATTGTGTTTCTTTTCTTTCTTCTTTCCTATTCGTTTCATCAGATTGAATAATATTAATGACATCACCATAATCAAGTAAATTTTTCAGTGAATACAACAAACAATCAAATCCAAATTCCTTTATTGCATATAAATTTGAACCTTTTGTATCTCCTTCAAATATTGATACACGTAAAGGCAAATGTGAATCATCAGATAATAATTGAGCTAAAATATTATACTTTCCGTCTTTAGTTAACAGCTGAAGGTTTTTCTTAAATGTTTCTTTCTTTAATTCAATTCCTTTAGATCCATAATACATAAACAACTTTTTAAATGATAAATTTTGATATTCTGATTCGGTATTCGTGATTGTAGGATATCCACTTTCAAGAATCTTAAATAGTTCTTTTTCTTTTCTAGGATTTTTCTCCATTGTGTCTTTTGAAGATCCAATACGAATATATCTTACCTTACAAAAAGAAGTCGGAATATCCTTAGCTGCTTCTATTTTTAAAACAACTACTCTGCTTTTTTCAATTATTTCCTCAGCAAATTCAAAATTAATTCGAGGATTTAGATTTCGATTTAAAAAGTTAATATATGGCTCACATTTGTAATCTTGATATGGATTAAAACTAGTACCTACAATTTCATGAGTTTTATCATTTACTCCCCAAACAAAATAACCATATTCTTTTCCAACTAATGCTGCAGCATTAGATATAGCTGAAACGTATTCACCTAATGCCACTGGTTCAAACCAATTTTCTTTATATTCAAACCATTCTCTTTCATTTGAAAACTGAAATAATTCATCTAAGATTTTTTCACTTGCATTTTATCACCAACTTTTATTACCAACCATATTAGATCAAAAAGTTGGTAATAAATCAATTTATATGCTGAAAGTAATTATAATAGAGTCAATTGAAAAAAGTATCGACTTATTTCATTTTTTTACTATTATGGGTTTTAGATCATACCGTTTTCGTTTCAACAGTATAATCACCATTAGTGCGAAATGTCTATTTTTTTAGATAAAACATATCTACTTATTATACTGTTTATTTGAATAAATCCATTTTCCATTTACATATTCAATATAACCTTTTTTTCTCATTCTTTGTAAAATAGCTGATATTTTGTTAGAATTGATTTTATCTTTATTTAAAATAATATTTTAAGAAATTAAATTATTCATTAATTCATCATATTCTAAATCTCCATCATAAGAAATCATAGAATCTATAATAATCAATTAATATGTAAAAAAAAGAAAAAGTATAGACCATTAACCTACATTTCTGAAGGCCAATAACCTACACTTTTAAAATACCATATACAATCTTATCTCTATGCTTCATATCTATGGCATATTATCAATATCATTTTCTAAACTCTTTCTATTTTCTAAAGGGATTAAATATTGCTAAATTAAAAGGAAAAAAATAGGTAGACCAACTAGTAATCTACCTAATGATTATATAAAGGTTTTAAATTCTTATATCAACAAAACAACCACTGCCAAAGAAACTATGGATTCATTAAATGTATCGAGGGGTACATTTTATAAAAAATTAAGAGAATATAAGGCTACATTATAGTGCATTTTTATTATTATCCGATTGATCTTTAAATTCAAATTGTCGATTAAGATAATTTATCAATTTCAGTTGCTCCTCTTGATATTTATTTTGATTTACAATACATGTGTGAATACCATTTGGATAATATACATTTTGGATTTGATCCCATGTGATTTTATCTTTATAACCTAAATCTTTAGCTATTTCTTCAATAAGTTTATTTCTAGCATCACTTATATCTTTTAGTTGGACCTCACTTGGATTTTCAATTTTACAACGATCAAAATATATATGCCATTGCTCTCTAACTTTTTTTGAGTCTACAAAAATGATATCAATTAAATTTACAGCATTTAAACTTTGATAATCCCATCCATACAATCTACTTCTCATCAAATGACATAAAACGTTCATCTTATCAGCTCTTTTTTGCGTTTTATCTCTAAAATAATTTGATAATAAAACTGAAATTATTGCAGATAATAAAGCTACAACAATTGTTAATATTGACAATAAAATTTCTAATGTGCTCATAATAAACAATATTCTCCTTTATTCTATATATGTATTAAGTATATATTTTTTATTGTCATATTTTGTCTTATATTGCTCATGATTTTATTAAAATAAAAAGGTATCGTATTCTTGGCCTGATATCGTCCCTTAGATGAAATTCAAACACTATAATGTACTCTATTGGAGGAACGCGCTTCTTTATAATTTTAATCTCCAATTCCTTGGTACACTTCCATTATAAGGGGGCGTGGGTGACACAATCCGGTCATCATCTCAAAAATTCAAAAAAATAAAAAAACCAGCAAGATTTTACTCTTACTGATTCTTCAATATTATTTAATTATTTTATTTCATTAATAACAATACAATAGCAACAACGGCAGCAACAAATGCTAATCCAGCAACGACAATAGCAATGTTAACCTTTTTGGATGTAGATTCATGCTTTTGTAATAAACTATTAACCTTTTCATTATTAGAAGATACATCCTTAGATAATAATTCTATTTTATTAATAACATTATCAAACTTATTATTCATATTATTGTTAGTGTTATTAAAAGAATTCTCAATCTTTAATTCAAGATTCTTTAAATCATTTTTAATCTCACTTATAGGCTGAATGAATGAACCTTGAACAATTGAAGATAATGATGAATAGCTTCTTTCTAAATCTGAAAATGATCTAGACAAATTATCAAAATCACTCTTTAATCCAGCAGTATATACCTTTTGGATTTGCTCATCTAATGCTTTCATCTTATCCTCAAATGTTGAAATTGATTTATTGAATTTGCTTGATGCATCATCAGAAATTCCCTGACTAATCACTTTAATATTTTCAATTTGATCACGAATCGAATTATTATATGATGTGATTGCTTCTAAAGTTGCCTTCACAAATTCATCAAGTTCATTCTTCTTAGAATCAATCTTTTCAGATAAATCAGCAATTTCCTGATTTACCTTTGTAGATTCTTCTGCCTTAATCTCTACTAAATTCTTTGATAGCATTGCAACTATTTCATCTAATTGTTTTTTTAAGTCGCTTGATGCATTTTCTAGAAGATTAATACTTTTTGAAAATTTATTAAATTCACTTGTAATATTTATATCATCCATAATTATTCACCCATTCCAAATAATTTTATTGCTTCTATCATTTTTAATTTATTAATGATATCTATATTTGTATTTTCATTTAAAATATTCTTTTTATAAAGCTTGTCTATTGATACAACTTGAATTAAGGACATGATATATTCCTCTTTTAACTGAGTTGATAGATCAATATTATCAATAATTACATTAATGTATTTTTCAAACTCTAACTTACTCATACTATGCTTAGAGTTACTAAATCTAACCGGATCATTATTATTCTTAATTTCATAGAATCCTAATAACCAACTAAAAATAGGTATATCCTTTAATGCTATAGAGTCTTGTAATACTGCAATTATTTCCATATCAGTAAGATTCTTAAGCTTCTTCTTAGCTAATTGAACATATCTTTCAAATAAAATAGTCAAATCTTCTTTAGAATCTTCATATTCATTTAATGCTCGCTTCAAATCATCAAGAGGTCCAAGCTCTACACCAACCAAGATGAAATTCTTTGCTTTTTTACCTGCTAATTTAGCAGTGAATGTTACCTCAAGCATATTCTCAATATCGGAATCACTATAGTCATTTAGCATTGATTGAGAGTTAATAAATGATTGATATACTTGATATAACAAGCTTGAATAGTACCACTTAACAAATGGATCTATTAGTTTATTAACACTAGAAAAGAATTTTGTTTCATCTGAGAATTTCTTAGTAACATCGATCGATGTTTGATAAGATTCAGCAAACTTAAGCATAGATGATCTAACAAAATCAGGGCTATCATGCTTTAAATCATATATTACTGAATATCTAATTGATTTATTATCATCTAGAACAGAACCATTATATTTAACAATAACACCAGATACTAAAGATAAATATACACCCGTACTAAATTTATATGATTTTTGTAAGTCCGAATCAAAGTAATATGGTTTAGAAACCTTGTTGCCATGCATTAATATATTTTGCATAAGCTTAGTATCCAAGTCAAATTGCGTAAAAGTATCTAATGTTAAACATAAATTTGAATATAATGCATTAGGCCAATCGATTAACTTATCTATTGAGGTCATAGTCATTGGTTCTTGATATTTTTTATCATCAATATATATTTCAACTGCATGGCCCATAATAACTTGCTTATCATCTTTAGTTAAACCCATCGTAGATAATCTACATACTCTACCTGTTTCTTGATAATACCACTCCTTTGATGGAGGAGTACCTAATGTAATTATTGTTTTAACAGATGGAATATTAATACCAATACTAAATTCATCTGAAGCAAACATTACATTTCTTAAGCCATTAACAAATAAACTATAAGCATCTTGTTCTCTTGAGCTATAAAAGACTGAAGTATCTCCAATAGTCTTTGATCCATCGACATAAGGAATATCCTTAACATAATCATATGCCTTCTTCAATAGCTCAACATCATTATTAATAACAACTATATTTTCAAATGCTATTTTATGATCTTTTACATCTTTTTTTGCTCTTTCAAGCTCTAAAAGCAATTGCTGTCTGAAAATTTCTAATAATTCATCATTATCCTTAACAGCAAATTTTTTATGTTCAATCAAATCACGTTTAAAAGAACCCGCAATAATAAACTTTACATTTCTCTCAGGCTTTCCTTTAGGAACATTTTTAAATCTAATCATCAAATCATTTTGAACATTATCATTTGCAGTTGCAGTATATAATACAACCTTAACCCTAGGCATATTAGATACTATAAAATCTGTTAATGTTAAATAATTAAAGTCAAAATTTTGAGACCAAATAGAAATTTGATGACATTCGTCTATATTAAAGAATCCTAAATAGCTTTGAATAAATAATTTTTCAAACACCTTAATATTCTCTTTATTATATAAAGAGTTTGCATCTGAATAATATAACAATGCTGTTGTTTCTAATGAATCAGTGTTGATTCTATTTGGCAATACCTTAGCCATCTTATTTCCAATTACATCTCTTAAATTATTTAATTGATCTCGAATTAATATTAGTGTTGGAGATATAACAAATGAAATTTTAGGAGTCAAAAATGCTGTTAATTGATAAAGTGCAGATTTACCATATCCAGTTGGTAATATACAGCATGGGACCTCACCAAATGTTGAAGCATATAATGAGTGTTCTAATATATTTTGTTGTCCAACCTTTAATCCTTCATATCCAAAAATCAAATTTGCAAAATAATCCCAAACATCAGAATTATTTGAATCAAAATGTAAATTAAAATTCTTTATTGCAATCAAATATAGATTACTTACAAATTCAGTAATAGCAACTTCCTCAATATCATATTCATCATTATTAATTCTTATTCTAAAATTGAAATCATCTAAATCCTCATCTTCTTCAGCAATAACTTGAGGCTCAGCATATTCTTTTGCATCAACTTGTCTTTCTAATAATAACCAATACTTTTGATACATTTCATGAATATCAGCTATTGCATAATTTAATATCTCAATATCCTTTGTTGAAGCAAAAATAATTATTCTTGTTTTGTTTAATGCTGAAGCAGCATATGTGATTAAGCATTCCATTGCATATATTCTATTCAAACTATCAAATGACAATCCCTTAGCCTTTAAATTGTTAGGAATAGGAATAACATTATTTCTTAATAATAGATTATATAATGCTTTATAAACGACATTCTCTTCTTTTACATTTTTAGCAATTCTTGGCTTTCTGAACTTAATACACTTATCTGAAGAGAAAAAACCACCAGAGATTAATACATAATCTTTACCACATAATGGTTCTGCTTCTTCAAAGTCCTCTTTAAAGAATGTCTTCAATGTATGATTATTATATCTATTATGCCCCTTACCAAAATCCTTCATCAAAGAAATCGGAATTTGATCGGATAGATATTCATTTTCAGCAACCTCAAAAATAATCATTTTATCTCTTTCATATCTTATTGAATATGAAATATTATTAAATCTTTGTGCATAATCTATAAGATCATTTATTGGCTTAAAATAAATGTCAAAATCATACTTATCAAATCGAACATCAACACTATGGCCATGAATATACTCATTAGCTATTCTTCTTATATTATCTAATTTATTATCTAAAGCTTCACCATGCTTATAGTTATTAATTAATTCATCAAGAGTTAAAAAAGGAGAGTGTATATCCTTTAGAATAATTTCAATAATTGTTCTAATGCTAGACAAAAAAGACCTATCTTTATGGCAATAGGCTGTTACACTGCTATGAAAATAGTCTTCTAAGTCTATTCTATCAAACATCTCATAAACCTCTCATTACTTATTTAGTGTTTTAACTCCGTATAAATTATAATCATTGTTAAATGGCAAAGTGGGATTCATTCCCATTTTTATTTGTCTTACATGTCGTAATTCATCAGAAGATAACCATTCTCTTCTTATCAAATCAAAGATATCAACAGTAATATTAGAATCTGACAAATAAAAGAAAACCCTGTATTTACCTGAAATTCTCTTATCCTTAATTTCGATTGAGAGCTTAATTTCATTATCCTCACATACGTTTAAGATAAATCTATTATACTTATTGTTCACTTGCTCAACATCAACAAAATACTGATAGTCAAGACAAGCCTTCTTATTAAAATATAAATCATCAATTCTAGTTTTAGCAGGAACAACTTCGAAAACTTTCTTTGTAGAAGAATCATATAATCCATAAGATGATTCAACCTTCTTCATAAATAAGATTCTATCTTCTGCTTTTAACAATTCTGCTACATTACCATTTTTGACATCATCATGATCGATATTAAATGACCTAGTATCAACAAATGTTATATGCTTCAAAGCTGAATATACTGTTTTATAAAAACCTGCCTTTTGCAATGCGTTTCTAATAATATAAAAATTACTAGTTCTACAATTATCTAACCCTATAGCTATGTAAGCCTCGGGCTCTATTATATTTTTAAATTTAACAAAAAATCTAGTAAGCTTATCTAAATATGGAGAACCATTGATTTCATCATATATTCCAAATGGAGTATCTTTATATATTTTATCTTTAATTAAAACGTAATCCTTACTATCTGGATTAAAAATATTAATGTATTTTTTTCCAATATATATATTGTATTCCATTATTTTTCTACTCCTATTAAAGCGCCACAATTTAAACAATAGCAGCATTCCTTTGCTGTATCTTCTCCACAATGCTCACAAGTTCTTTTTACAAATTCATTTTCTTTTAAATACTGCTTAATAAATCCAGGATTGCCATATGTAAAATCATCTACTATTGACCAATATGATAAGGCATCAATATCTTTAATTATATCAGATACATCCATGTATGATGATTCGTTCAAATACGTAAATGCGCAATTACATAAATATTCACAGAAATTTTTCTTAATATTACTCTTATCCTTCGATGACAATTTTGAAACTAATTCGACATCAAAACCTTCTCCAAGTAAGTAATCAAATAACTCACTAGTAGTATTTAATAAATATTCACAATTACTCTTATATTCTTTTCTTTCATTTATGAATAAATTTGTAAAGAATGAAGATTTAATTTTAGTCAAACTATCAAGTAGTTCCATTTTATAATGTAACTCATAAATTATTTTCTTTAATACATAGTATCTCTCAAAAACTGGTTTTAATCGTAATTTTGATTCATCTACTGCTGCTTTTGTAAAAGCTTCAGAGGCTTCAGCATAATATTTTGCTTCTTCTTGAGCTTCAATTATATCTTCAGTATATTTAAAATAACTCATCTTATTCGCCTCTCTATCATTACCATTATAACATTATTTTTTATTTTTTTATTAAAAATAATATATTTTTTACCATATTTGTGAAAGAGCTGATAAAAATATAAGCTATTCATCCTTACGAATAGCTTATATTACACATTATATCAAATTGATTTATTTAAATATTAATTATACATATTATAATTATTTCCTTGTGATATTTTTCGAATCATCGCGTAAAACCATCAGTGCCACGCACTCGACAGTATATCAGTTGGTGTGCAAAATCTATATTGAAACATATCGACATTCAATAAATAATAAATAAAAATTCATTAACCGCATTTTTAAATTATTTTTATAATCCTATTATATCTATAGGGCAATAATATACCTCATCATTAATAGGTAATACTTTGTCAGATGAATCTATAACTAATCCAATATTAATATTCTTTTTAAACTTTTTTAATACAGTAAATCTTTTATTATGACTAACTGGATTAATACCTTTTTTAATTTCAATTGGATAAATAGAATCATAAGATTCAATTATTAAATCTACTTCATATTGATCTTTATCGCGATAGTAATATATGTTATCCACATTTTGATAATTATTATAATATGATTTAATAATTTCAGACACGACATATGTTTCATAAAATGCGCCAGAAAATGTACTTTTTTCAAGTATTTCAGCATTAGGCATACCACATAAATAAGCACATAATCCTGTATCCATAAAATACAATTTAGGTTTTTTAATGACTCTATCTGAAATATTAGGTGAATAAGGGCGAATAAGCTTTATAATTCCTGATGTTTCTAAAATGGAAATCCAATTTTTAACTGTTCTAACATCGATTCCAACACTTCTTGCTATTTCATTATAATCTAATTGACATGCAGTTCTTAAAGCTACATATTTCATAAAATTCATAAATGTTGTCTCTTTGGATGCAGATATAATCTTTTTTACATCTTTTTCTATATATGTTGAGATATATGATTTAAAAAACATATCCCTATTTGGTTTTAATGCAATATATTCTGGCATACCTCCAAGCATTATATCTTCAAATATTTCTTTTCTAGATCTATAGTTTTTTAGCAACTTATTTTTTTCTCTTAATATATTTATTTCAGGATCAAAGTGGCTAAAAGATTCTCTTTGTTTAATTTCGTTATATGATAAGGATGATAAATTAAAAATACATGTTCTTCCAGCTAATGATTCTGTTATTGCATCTTGAAGTTCGTACTGATTTGACCCAGAAATTATGTAAAGTAGTTTTATATGATCATTATTATCTAGACACTTTTTCTTCATTTCATCTATTTCAATCTTAATGTATTCTAATAGCTTAGGAGCTTTTTGAATTTCATCAATTATTAAAGGATGAGAATAATATTTTATAAATCCTTTAGGATCTCTTAATGCATAATCTCTTAGTTCTATATCATCTAATGTCACATAGTTAATATTGGGGAAAACCTTCTCAATCAATGTTGATTTACCAACTTGTCTAGGACCATAAATAGTTATAGATGCAAATTGCTTAGATGCTTCAATTATTTTATTTTCTATATTTCTTTTTATATACATAACTAATCACCATCCATAAATATTATATGCATAACTCCGAAAAAAATCAACTATTTTTACAATGCAATGTAATTTTAGTCGATATTTTGGGATAGAACATTTAAAAGAATAATTCATTTTATAAAAACAAAAAATGATTTGAAACATATCAAATCATTTCTAAGCATTTAATTATATTTACATAATTAATATAGTGACTTATTTCGTTCAATTCTTCAACACCAACTGACATACGCACTCTACATTTGAAGTTTGTGGAAACAAATCTAAAGGGGTGATAGAATTAATATTATATTTACTTGATAATACTTCTAGATTCTTTGCTAAAGTTGAAGGATTACAAGAAACATATACTATTCTTTTTACATTTGATTCTAATAAAGCTTTCATAAATTTATCACTTAATCCAGTTCTTGGTGGATCAACGACAATTACATCAAACTGTTTTCCCTCATTAAGCATTTTGGGTAATAATATACTAGCATCACCATGATAAAAGCTAGCATTATTAATTTTATTTAATTGAGCATTTTTATTAGCACATTCAATTGAATCCTTATTATTTTCTATACCAATTACTTCTTTAGACATTTTAGCAAGGAATAATCCAATTGCACCAACACCACAATAAGCATCTAGTACTGTTTCCTTTCTAGAAAGCTTACATACCTTTAATACTCTATTAAATAATTCTTCTGCTTGTTCACTATTTAGTTGAAAGAATGTATTAGGATAAATTTGATATTTTATCTTTCCTATTTCTTCAATAATATATTCTTCTCCTACTAGATGATTTATAGTTTCACCTAAAATAGTATTTTCTTTAATATTAGAATTTATACTTTCATAAACACCCTTAACTTCAGGTATTTTATTTATTTCAATAGCTAAATTCTTAATATTATCATTCTTTTTATAACAAACAAGACAAACTAAAGCTTCATTTTTCTTATTTGCTCTAATAGTAATATATCTAATATTACCATTTTTATTTTTATGATTATAAGCATCAAAGCCCATTTTTTCCATGATTTCTATTATTTTTTCATTAATATCATTGATAATATTTTTTTGCACTAAACAATCATTAATAGGCACAGTAATATTACTATTTTCTTTTAACATACAAACATGAAGGCCATCTTCATATTTTCTAACCTGAAGCTGAGATCGATTACGATAATTAAATTGGTTTGCTGAACCAATTGTTTGAAATATTTCAAATTTCTTAGGATTAATTTTAGTATATCTATTAATAGCTTCTATTAAAAGATTTCTTTTTTCCTCTAACATTTTTTCATAGCTGATATGCATAGTATTACAGCCACCACAATTACCATAATATGGGCATTCTGGTACTTTTCTATCTTTAGAAATATTTTTTATTTCTAAAGATTTACCAAAAGCCATATTACCTTTTACTGAGGTAATCTCTATATCATGACCCTCTCCAGGAATAGCATTAGGTACAAAAATAGCCATACGATTATAAAATCCAATTCCCTCTCCATTAATACCTAATCTTTTAATATCTAATATAAAACGATCATTATCCTTCATAATCAAAACCTCTTTACCTTGAAATATTGAAATAATCCCTCTCCATTACTATTTTTTAATCCCTTTGCATAAATTCCATATTTACCACCTATCCATCTACCTGGTTTTGCAGTAAATATATTTTTAAAATATTCTCCATTAAATCCTAATTGATAAATACCTGGATATTTAAATTTCATTATAAATTCTATAGAATCTCTATTATATATATAATCCTCTAAAACAATATCATTTTCTTGATTGAAAGCTCCAGACTTTAATTGAATATGATTATTACCATTAATTCTTTTAACTGAAATATAGGCATATTCATTTCCCATGAATTCTAAGCCAACCTCATCACCTTCATTTTTTAGTTTCAGTAGGCATAGAGTTTTTACGCTAAAGGATTTATATACTATTTTAGTTAAAAATGAATTAGGAATTAAATTTAGTGCCTTATTACTAGCATCATTATGATAATAACAATATAGATGAAGACCCTCATCAAGCTTATACCAATCATTTTTAATATTTGCAGGTGTTTGCCACATATATGATAATTTATTATCACTAAATTCATCAGATACAGGAATTTTATAATTAGATTTTTTTGGTATTAAATAATCATGTCTTAGATAAGGAGTACCTGCAAGAAGTTCATCCTTAATGATTCCACATATTGGCCAGTTATTTATAAATTTCACTGGCTGCAAATGAACTACTCTACCATAAACTCCCAAATCTTGAAAATGAATAAATGCAAATTCATTATTTGGTAAATCGATTAATGCTCCTTGATGAGGACCATTAATTTTTGAATCATTTTGCATTAATACTATCTTTTCCTCATAAGGACCATAGATATTTTTACTTCTTAAACAGGTTTGCCAACCTGTTTTTACACTACCAGCTGGAGCCATTATATAAATATAATCATTATATTGATAAAATTTTGGCCCTTCAATTGTAGGTTGCGTATTATGCCCATCAAAAATTATTTTATAATCCTTAGAGATATTCTCTTTCAAATCAGATGAAACCTCAAATAATCCTAATATAGAATTAATACCTGCTCGACTTTTAGCAAATCCAACAACTAAATAGCATTTATCCTTAATCCAAATAGGACATGGGTCCTCTAAACCTTTTCCTTCTATTAGACACCAAGGCCTAGTCCAATCTCCCTTATCAATATCAGTACATGATGATACATAAATCCCTTCATCTGGAAAAGGAATGCATACATAAAATTTATGATTATGAAATCTTATAGATGGAGCCCAAGCTCCATCTCCATGACAAACATTATTAAAACGTTCAAATGGTATTTCATTATAGACATAATTAATAATTTTCCAATCTACTAAATTTTTACTTTTTAGTACTGGAATTCCTGGAGTATGATTGAAGCTTGAAGCTACCATATAGTAGCTATTACCTCTTCTAATTACATCAGGATCACTATAATCTGATAAAATAATAGGATTTTCATAAATCATATAATATCACCTTTAAAATAATCTAATAATATCGTGTATAGTAATATATACAAATAAAATCATTAACAAAATAAAGAATATATTATTAATCATATTCTCAACTTTTTTACTTGGTTTCTTTCTTGTTATTAACTCTATTAATAAGAATACTAATCTTCCACCATCTAATGCAGGAATTGGAAGTAAATTCATTACTCCAATATTTACAGATAACAATGCTGTAAATGACATTAAAGCTAAGAATCCTGCACCAATATATGATTCAATCATAGAGAAGATTCCAACAAATCCAGATAAATCATTTACTCCTACCTGTCTAACACCTGATGGAGCTATTAATAGCTTTAGAGTTCTAAATATTAAACTAAAATCATCCCAGAAATTTACAAATGCTTGACCTAAACAACCAAAAAAATCAAAATGAGAATTAGGAGATACTCCAATTTTTTGTTGTATTTTTTCTAATCTTTGATTTTCTAATACTTCATTAGTATAAGGTTCTATTACTTTACAATTCTCATATGAAACATATTCAAAGGAATCTGGATCATTTAAATCTAAATCTGCTCCCTTTAAGTGATAATAGCCAAATTGAATATTCGCAACATCAATTGACTTAAAAATTTCCATAAGTCTACTCCAGTTATCTATACTCTCGTTATATATTACTTCATTAGTATAATAATCTGTAGCGTAGATATGGTTAATAATATCACCATTAGATAAATTACCCTCACTAGATTGATACCTAATAGCAGTATTACCTACTCTTAATCCACTAATACCCTCTGGCATAGATTCTTCAGCTTGAATATTAGATAAACCAATTGAAACAATATAAACAATTGTATCTAAGGTTACATTTTTTGTTTCATTATCTCTTTCTATTGTTAAATCTATGGTTGTAATATTTTTTTCATATAATTTATCTAACTCTAGACTAAATTCTTCCCAAGTAGAAATGGAAGTATCTCCAACCTTAGTTATTTTATCTCCTTCTTGCAATAAAGAAGTTGCAGGCATATAATCTCCAACTGAACCAATAGTATTATCATTATAATTAGGTACACCTGTTGCGAAGGCTACAATTATATAAATGAATACTGCAAGAACAAAATTCATAAATGGTCCTGCAAATATAGATAAGAATCTATCTAATATTGATTTAGATTCAAAACATCTATCGTAAGGAGTTATTTGTAAGGTTTTATTATGTTCAAATACAAATAATGCATTTCTCTTAATTGGATGGTATTCACTTTGGATACCTGTATCTAAAGTAATATAAAGCTCCTCACCATTTTTACCATATATATCAATATTAACTACCTTACCTCTTATTTGACATTCTCTTTTTTCATCTAAGATTATTTCAGAAACTAAATCATTTTCTAAATTAATTCCTATTTCATCACCTGGTTTAATTAATTCTTCTGTATTATCCTCACCAGCCATTGAGACAAAACCACCGATAGGAATAGCTCTAATACAAAACTTTGTTTCTTTAAATTGCTTATGAAAAATTACTGGTCCCATTCCAATAGAAAATTCATGACATAGAATTCCCGCTCTTTTACTTAATAAGAAATGACCAGCCTCATGTATTGTAATAATTAATCCAATAATAATAACAAAGGCAATTAATGATAACAATACTAGAGGAAATCCAGATAATTCTAAAAACATTAATGCTTCACCTCATATTTTTCTATAATTTCTTGCATTATTTTTTTACTATAATATACGATGTTTTCAAGATTATATTCTATATTTTCATATATAGGCTTTGAAATTTCATTATAAATAATCTTTTCAATATCTAAGAATTTAATTTTATCATTTAAGAATAAATATACTGCAGCTTCATTTGCTGCATTTAACGCAGCTAAATAAATACCTTTTTTACTAGCAGCTAAATAAGCATATTTTAAACAAGGAAACCTTTCAAAAGATAATTCCTCAAATTTAAGATTTAATCCAAATAAATTAAGGTTATGACTTGTCATTAAATCATGATTAGGATATCTCAAAGCATAAGCAATAGGTGTATGCATATCTGCTGTACCTAATTCTGCCTTAATTGTACCATCCTTAAATTCAACTAATGAATGAACAATGCTACCTGGATGTAAAATAGTATCTATTTTCTCATATGGTAAATCAAACAAATAATGGGCCTCAATTACCTCAAAGCCTTTATTCATCATTGTAGCAGAATCAATTGTAATTTTTTGTCCCATTTTCCAATTTGGATGATTTAATGCCATTTCCTTTGTTACATTTACTAATTCTTCTCTTTTTTTATCTCTTAGTGATCCACCAGAAGCTGTAATAATTAGCCTTTTTACATCTTCTTTTTTTTCACCCTGAAGACACTGTAAAATTGCAGAATGCTCAGAATCAATTGGAGTAAGACTAACATTATAATCCTTAACCATTTGATTAATGATATCTCCTGCAACTACTAAGGTTTCTTTATTAGCAAGACAAATATTTTTTTTAGATTTAATTGCTTCTACTGTAGGCATTAATCCTGACATACCTACTAAAGCATTGACAAATACTTCATTATCATATTTATGATATTTAGCTATTTCAAGTAACCCAGAATCACCAAATACGATAACAGGATTATATTCTAAATGGGTTAACTGAATATGCTCTTCATTCCTAAAGCATACTATTTCTGGTTTAAATTCATTTATTAATTTTTCTGCAAGCTCTAAATTAGAACCCACTGACATACCAATTACTTTATAATCACTAGGATTATCTCTTACTATATCTAGGGTTTGAGTACCAATTGAGCCACAAGAACCAACTATATATAAATACTTCATAATATTTATTAACAATAAAAATTGTTTACCTTTCTAATAATTCTTTTATGGAATAATAGGGAATAAGCTTTGTTCAACCATAATAAATACTAAAAATACTGCAGATGCAAAAAATACTGAATCAAATCTATCTAATATTCCACCGTGACCTGGGAAAATATTAGAATAATCTTTAATTCCATAATTTCTTTTTAGCTTTGAGGCGATTAAATCGCCAATTTGTGAACAAATCGAAATTGTTATAGTTAATAATAAAGTAAATGATATTTTTCCAATTCCTGTAAAGGTATCAAATGCAAATAAACCTTGGAAAAAATTAGTATGAGGAATAGCATCTACTATACCTGCAACATATTCATAAAAAAATAGGAAACAAAATCCAATAATAGTAGCACAAATAGTTCCACCAATAGCACCCTCCCAGGATTTCTTAGGAGAAATATATGGGGCCATTTTATGCTTTCCAAAGGCCATACCGAAGAAATATGCAAAAATATCAGTAAATAATGAAACACAAAGCAAATAAACAATAAAACGTACACCAGTAAACCACAATACTGTAAAAGCACCAGCACAAATACCTACATATAAAATACAAGTAAATATTTTTCCAACATCAGATACCGATAAATTGTGATTAAATACCATAGTAGCCATAACCACAATAAATGATACTGCTAATGCATTAATAGGTGTTGCGACATTCGCGATATGTAGCATATCAAAAACCTTATATACTAAAGTAATATGTCTTTTTGCTTCAGGAATAGCTCCTATATCATATAAATAATTAAAAACTCCCTGATATGAAGCAACCATACCACAATATACTCCTATAGTTAATATAACTGTCATTATTTTTAGTGAAATATGAAGCTTCTTTTCTTTATCATACATATTTAATAATTCTATACTAGCACCTACTACAAATAATAGAATTAATAATTCCATTACCCTAGTCAAGCTTGGTACTAATACTACGGGTATTAAAATAAAAGCTAAAATTAATGCAGTTATTACTCTTTTTTTCACTATAAATCAACTCCATTTATAACAAAATATATTTCATATTATATCATTATTAATAAAAAAATCTAGTAAAAGGATGCAACTAAATAACAATTATCTAGAACTCCCTATACTAGATTATATTTTAATTATATTGACATTAAATCCTTACTCTTTTCAGCAGTAAGCTTTTCAATTTCAGCAATTTTTTTATTTGTTAATTCTTGAACATCCTCAAGATATCCCTTTTCATCATCCTCAGGTAAATCAAGCTTTTTAATATCATCATTAATATCTCTACGAACATTACGGATATTAACCTTAGCTTGTTCTTCCATCTTATTTACAAGCTTAACTAACTCTCTACGTCTTTCTTCTGTCATCTTTGGTAAAATTAAACGAATACCAACACCATCAGATTGAGGAGTTAATCCTAATGGAGAAGCTAATATAGCTGTCTCAATAAGCTTTAAAGATGACTTATCATAAGGCTTAATATATAATTGACTAGCCTCAGGAATTGAAACAGAAGCAACTTGCTTTACAGGAGTAGGAACACCATAATATTCAATTGAGATTGTATCAAGTAATGAAGCAGAAGCTCTACCAGTACGAACTGTATTTAGCTCACGCTTATATGCCTCAATTGACTTATCCATTTTTTCTTCGCCCTCTAAAAGGACCATTTCTAATTCTTCCATATTAATCCACCTTTACTAAAGTACCAATTTTTTCGCCCTTTACAGCACGAACGATATTACCATTTTTATTCATATTGAAGACAATAATTTGCTTTTTATTATCCTTACATAAAGAAGCAGCTGTAGAATCCATAACTGCTAAATTCTTTGCAAGAATTTCAGAGAATGTAATTTCATTATATAATTTTGCGTTAGGATTTGTTTTAGGATCAGAATCATATACGCCCTCTGTCCCATTCTTAGCCATTAAAACAACGTCAGCCTCAATTTCAGTTGCACGAAGAACGCATGCAGTATCTGTTGAAAAATAAGGAGACCCTAAACCACCAACAAAAATACAAACTCTTCCTTTTCCTAAATGAGAAATAGCTTTTCTTCTAATATAAGGTTCTGCAACTTGATTAATAGATAATGCGGTCATTACTCTTGTAGGAACTGATAAATGCTCTAAAGCATCCTGTACAGCAAGACCATTCATTACTGTAGCTAACATTCCCATATAATCTGCTTGAGCTCTATCCATACCCATAGTTTCAGCAGTTTTTCCACGCCAAATATTACCACCACCAACAACAATACCAATTTCAACACCTAAATCATAAACATCCTTGATTTGTTGTGCAATTTCAGCAACTGTTTTTGGGTCAATTCCAAATTCTGTTTCACCCTTTAGCGCTTCACCACTAAGCTTTAATAATATTCTATGATACATTACTGAATCCTCCAATTATGAATATTTTTAAAAATAAGGGAGCACATAAAGTCCTCCCTTTTTAGTTACTAGTTATTGAATGCAGCAGATTGTGCAGCAACCTCTGCAGCAAAATCTGTTTCAGCCTTTTCAATACCTTCTCCAACCTCTAGACGTACAAATGTAACAACACTTGATTTAGCACCTGAAACATATGCCTCTACAGTTTGATCAGGATTTTTAACGAAAGCTTGAGATAATAAACAAATTTCCTTTAATTGCTTTTCAAGACGACCTGGTACGATTCTTTCAGCAATAATATTCTCTGGCTTTGGTTTAGCAGATTGTGCATTTTCATTTAATGCAGCATGAAGAATAACTTCTCTTTCTTGTTCAATTACCTCAGCAGGAATATCATTCTTTGATACATACTTAGGGTTTAATGCAGCAACATGCATTGCAACATCCTTAGCAACTGTTTCATTATTACCATCTAATAATGATACAGACACAATACGACCACCCATATGCTTATAAGCACCAAATACTTGATTATCAGTCTTAGTTAATACAGAAACACGACGTAAAGAAATCTTTTCACCAATTACTCCTGAAGCCTCAAGAATAATTGTAGCTAAAGTTTTTCCTTCACTTTCAACGTTTAATGCTTCTTCAGTGTTTTTTGCATTAGAATTAAGAATAACTTGACCAACTGTATCAAGTAATGCAACGAATTTTGCATTTTGAGCTACGAAGTCAGTTTGTGAATTTAATTCAAATACAACACACTTATTACCAGCTACAGCATAAGAGCATAAACCCTCTGCAGCAACTGCGCCTTCTTTTTTAACAGCCTTAGCGATACCACGCTCACGTAACCAAGTTACAGCAGCCTCCATATCACCATCTGTTGCAGCTAAAGCCTTCTTACAATCAAGCATACCTGCAGAAGTCTTTTCACGTAATTCTTTTACCATTGATGCAGTAATGTTTGCCATCTTCTTTTCCTCCGTATATTATTCAGCCTTTGGAGCCTCTGCTTCAGCCTTCTTAGCTGGAGCTTTCTTAGGAGCTCTCTTAACTGGAGCCTTCTTTTCAGCCTTTGGTGTTTCCTTTTCCTTAGAAATTTCTTCACCTAAATTAACTTGTTCTTGAGAGTCATCAAATTTTTCAACAACTCCACCATTTGCTTCAATTACAGCATTTCCCATAACCCAAGTTACTAGCTTTACAGCACGAATTGCGTCATCGTTTGCAGGAATTACATAATCAACATCATCAGGATCACAGTTAGTATCAACAATACCAAATACAGGGATACCTAACTTACGAGCCTCAAGGATTGCGTTATGCTCCTTGCGAGGATCAACAATGAATAATGCTTCAGGAATCTTCTTCATTTCCTTAATACCACCTAAGAACTTCTCAAGCTTGTCACGTTCAGCAATAAGCTTAATAACTTCTTTCTTTGGAAGCTTAGCAAATTCACCATCTTCTTCCATCTTATATAAATCTTGAAGCTTTTTAATTCTCTTTCTAATTGTCTTGAAGTTAGTTAAAGTACCACCTAACCATCTTTGGTTAACATAGTATTGATCACAACGAAGTGCCTCTTCCTTAACTGCATCTTGAGCTTGCTTCTTTGTACCAACAAATAAAACCTTTCCACCATCCTTAACGATGTTTAATAATGCAGCATAAGCCTTTTCGATTTCATTTGCAGTCTTTTGTAAATCGATAATATAGATTCCATTTCTAGCTGTAAAGATATACTTAGCCATCTTTGGATTCCATCTGCGAGTAGCATGTCCAAAATGAACACCTGACTCTAATAATTGTTTCATTGAAACTACTGATTCAGACATTTTTTAATTTTCCTCCATTTTATTTTTGTTATGTCCTCTGCCTTCTTCATCGCTTGCCTCCATCAATTTTACTTGCACCCGACGGCAAACTCCAAAAGCATGTGTATTTTGTGCCTTTTAAAGTTTATCATATGTAATTACAATTTGCAAGTTTTTTTTATAATTTTACCTACTATTAACAAAAAATAGCCAACGAATTGGCTATTTATTAATAATTATTAAATTATTGAGCTAAAACTGTATTAGAACCTTCTTTAAATGTAAATACTGATTTCTTAATAGATGAAATTTTTGAATCAACAAGTTCTCCATTAACAATTTCCTTACTGCTATTTTCAGTAGTATAAGTCATATAAATTGGAGCTAATATATATTGCTCCATTACAACATTATCTTCATTTTTTCTAACAAAATAAGTTGGTAAATATACGGGTTTTCGACAGTTGTCTATACTAATAATGAACCATAATTAGGGTTTTATATACTATGTATATAATTCCCTTTATTTTTTTTGTCAAATTTTTAAAAAAAATTGTAGTTAAGTGTTGTTAATTGTTGTTAAATGTGGTATAATAGTATTGAAAGGGTGTGTTTTTAATGAAATTAGTTTATAACAAAAAGAGTCCAGATCCATTTTATTATATTCAACATGGATATAGAATTGGTGAAAAAGTTAAAACAGTAACTATTTGTAAGCTTGGTAGACATTCAGAGTTGGCTAAAATATATCCTAATCCTCTTGAATATGCTCTTTCTGTTTTGAAACAGTATCAAAATGACTATAATTCTACCAAAGATGAAAAAGGTGAAAAACTATCAAGAGATAATAAAGATAATCAAAGAATTATAAAATCAAACACCAAAAACATAGATTATATTTACCTTCAACATATTTATCATCTTCTAAATTTAGATTCTTATTTTGAAAAAATAGCTGAAGATAGAAAATACTTATTTGATTCAAATGAAATAAATCGTTTTTTAACTTTTGATAGAATTCTTGAACCACATAGTAAATTAGCGACTGTAAATAATCTTCATAAATATTTTGAAAATCCTGAATTTACTCATCAACAAGTTCTAAGATTCATGGATGTATTATCTGCTAATTATGATTCTTATTTAGACCATTTATACAAGAATAGTAATAACATTGTAAAAAGAGATACTTCTGTTTGTTATTATGATTGTACAAACTATTATTTTGAAATAGAAACAGCTGATAAATGTGTTGATGATGTTACTGGTGAAATTATTTATGGTTTAAGACAATATGGTATAAATAAAGAACATAGACCTAATCCAATTGTTGAAATGGGATTGTTTATGGACAAAAATGGAATACCAATTACTATGGGAATATTTCCAGGCAATACAAATGAACAAGTAACTGCTACTCCATTAGAAACAAAAATGACAAAAATCCTAAATGGTAAAAATTTTATTTATTGTGGAGATGCTGGTTTAGGTTCTGCTTCTATTAGAGTTTTTAACTCTATGGGTGGAAGAGCGTTCATTGTTACTCAATCAATAAAAAAATTAAGCGATGAACTAAAAGAAAAAGTATTTAAAGATGAAGAGTATAAGCTTTTATCATCAGATGAACCTATAACATTAAAAGAGTTAATGGAATTTAATAAATATGATGAAACAAAATTAGCTTTATATGAAGATAAGGCATATAAAAGTATCTTTGTTGATTCTAATGTGGAATTAGGATTATATGAAGAAAAAACATTAAAAAATGGCAAAAAAAAGATTGTAAAATCCAAAGGAAAGTTAGAACAAAGAATAATAATTACTTATTCTAGAAAAGCAGCGGAATATCAAAAGAAAATAAGAAATAAACAAATAGAAAGAGCTAAAGCTTTAATATCTAAAGGAAAAGATGATATTAGAAAAGGACCTAATGATATTGCTAGATTTATTAAAAAGAAAAATGATGTAAAAGATGAGTACATCTTAGATGAAGAATTAATAGCTAATGAAGCAAAATTTGATGGTTTTTATGCATTGGCTACTAATCTCCTTCTAGATTCTGCTCAAGACATTATAGAGGTAAATTCACAACGATGGAAGATTGAAGATTGTTTTAGAGTATTAAAAACAAATTTTGATACTAGGCCTGTATACCATAGATTAGATCCACGAATAGTAGCTCACTTTATGATTTGTTATACTGCATTGTTAATATATAGATTACTTGAAGTTAAATTAAAAGAAAAAGGATACAATTACACAATAAATGAAATAATATCCTCATTGAAAAATATAGAAGTATTTGAACAAGATGGAAAATATTTTACCACATATAATTATGGTGAAATATTATCTGCATTAAATGATACTTTTGATATAGATTTAGATGCAAAATATTTTATGTCAAAATATCTTAATAAATTATTTAAAAAAAATTTATAATTTTTTTAGAGAAAATTAATTAACAACATTTTTACAAAAAACAAAAATGCAAAAAAGTCATGTCACCATTAGCTTTTTTGCATTTTTCACTTTTAGAAGTGTCGAAAACGAG
>CAMEJG010000016.1 GCA_945919465.1 uncultured Anaeroplasma sp.
GTAAGGGCTGAAGTATGGTGATTTCTATAGTTTACTATACTTTTTGTTACGGTATTTCTGCAATAAATATAGCAGTAGTAGTATATATAGCATATATATATAAATTTAAATCGTTAAATTATTATTAATCGTTAAACTACTACATACTATATATATACATATATAAGAGAATCATAATGCTACATATAAGATGAGGGCATCTGATAATGTAATTTCTTTAATTATTTTTTTCATCGATTTACTCCAACACACTAATTATAGATTTATATTTTTTAATGAGCTTTTTCTTAAATGATATAAGTTCATCTTTTGTTATAAATTTATCTTCAAGTAATTTATATAGAAGAAGACATGCAAATCTATATTTTATTTCACCTTCAATTTGCTTATGAAGTATAATAAAACCTCCTTAAAGCTGTGTCTATCTATCACTCTAAAGAGGTTTAAAGTTAAGTTGTATTTAAAATGATAAGTTACTATTTTTTCTGTAATTAAAACTATTTTAACCCAATTAAAAAAATAAAAATATCGTCAAGAAAACTTACCAAAAGTATCGATATTTTAGCCTTAATATGGTATACTATTGGTATCTTTGGAAGGTGGCGTTAAATTGAAAATAGATAATGTAATTATCGAAGCTTCTTTAACTGAATTTAAAGTTGACTTGGAAACTGAAAAACCAGCACATTGGCTTAAAACTTTAGTTGCATTTGCTAATTCAAATGGTGGTTCGATGTATTTTGGAGTTAATGATAATGCTGAATTAATTGGTTTGAAAAATGCTCAAGATATTGCAGAAAAGATTACAGACTTTATTGATAAAAGAATAACACCTTCACTGCCTTATGAATTAATTCCTTATTCTAAAGATAAATTAGATTATATTGAAATCAAAGTATCAAAAGGTAATGCCACACCATATTATTATTTTCATGAAAAGACAAGAGAAGTATATGTAAGAAAAGGTAGTTCAACTGTACTTGCTACTAATCAAGAAATAGTAAATTTAGTTCTTAGAGGTGCTAATCTTACATATGATAGAGTAGTGACTAATATAAAGCAAACAGAAAAGTCATTTACTGTATTTGAAGCAACTTGGTATGATAGAACACATACAAAATTTACTAAAGAAGATTATATCTCTTTAGGCCTTTCTAATGACGAAGGATTTTTAACTAATGCAGGTGTTTTAATAGCAGATCAAAATACATATTTGCATAATAGATTATTTTGTACTAGATGGAACGGATTAACTAAAACTGGTTTAGATGAAGCAAGAGACGATAGAGAAATTGAAGGAAGTATTGTTAATCAGTTAATAAGAGCTTTAGATTTCTTTGAAGCGAACACTCATAAAAGATGGCATAAAGAATCAACAGGAAGAGTTGAAGAACCTGATTATGATATATTAGCCATTCAAGAGGCACTAGTTAATGCGATAATTCATCGTGATTATACAGAACTTGGTAGTGAAGTTTGTCTTGATATTTATGATGATAGGATTGAAATATCATCTCCGGGTATTGCTTATGATAATCAAAACATACCAAAGAATGTTGATTTTATAGTTAAATCAAAAAGAAGAAATCCAATCTTAGCTGATGTATTTTCAAGAATGCATTATATGGATAGAAGAGGATCTGGCTTAAAGAAAATAACTGATGAAACCGGAAGATTATTTAACGATGAAGGTTACCATGTTGAATACTACAATAACAATGGTTTTTTTATGGTAACAATTTACAATGCAAATTATGGTAAAAACGGTAACGTTACTGAAAATGTTACCAATGTTACTAAAAACTTGACCAATCTTGAAAACCAAGTTCTTGAATTAATTAAACAAGGAATTAATACCACTAAAGATTTAGTTGTTAAGACCGGAAAAACGAAAATGAGTATTTCAAGAACTACGGCAAGTCTCCAACAAAAACACTTAATTTTAAGAGTTGGATCAAACAGAATTGGACACTGGGAAGTAAAAGATTAATAAAATGTAAGCATCTATCCAAAATATGGTAGATGCTTTAAATATATTGTCACATCTGTCACGCTAGTCACGTGTCACTAAGTGTATATACCAATAAATAATGGTTAGAGGATGCACTTTCGTCTATAGAGAGTGCATTGTATTAATAATACTTACCTTACACATAAGTAAGTGCAAGAATCTAGATTTAATCTAGATTTTTTTTAATTAGAAATAGGAAAAGAAATCTTAATAATATACTTAATATTATTGACTTAGAATATTCAAGAATCTAGTTTATAGGTATTATAATGATATTGAAAATTATTGAAAGATTAAAATGATATAGTATATTGTTTTTCATTCGATTGTAAAGTAATTCATAAAAACCTTTATCATTTATTTTTAGCAATAAATATTAAAAAATTATTATATTATAGTTAATATTAAATTAATAAATTTGTTGTAAAATGGCATCTAAAATATTATAATAGCAATATATCTTATAGATATAAATTGGGTTTGATTTGGATGAAAGGAGTGATAAATGTGAAGAATAAAGAGAAGCTTACTCGAAATTTGATTTGGGGTATTATTTCAGTTCAAACTATATTAACAGGTATTTTCTTTATTATTCAAGTACTTCGTATTTATTTCGGTGCTAATCCTCTTGAGCAAGTATTTACAAGAGAAAAAGTTGGTGCTCATTTATTAGAAATTATTGTATTAATAATTTTATGGATTGTTGTAGTTGTTGGAGGAATAATTTGTTCATTTATATTTAAACTCGAAGATAAAAATATTTCTAAGCATAGTAATATTTTTAAATTAAATAATATGATTAATTTATTAAATATTGATAATATTAATCCTAATGAATTGGAATTAATTAATAAGGAAAAGAAAAAAAGAAAAATTGCTTGGTTTATTGTTTCTATTATTTCTTTAGTATGTGCATTAATGGCATTCTTATATTTATTTAATCCTAATCATTTTTTAACCTCAGGAATTCCTAATGAACAAGTTATTAATATGGTAGCTAATGTATTTCCTTGGGTTGGAGTTTCATTTATTAGTGCAATTGTTGCTGTAATATTTGAAGAAATTAGTGCTAAAAAGTCTATAGAGGATGTAAAAGTATTATTAAAAAAATATAAAAAGCCTTTTGAATATAAAGAGGAAACTCGTAAGGAAAAGCTTAGTTTATTAGCTATTAGAAGTGTTGTTGTTTTAGCAGCAATAATATTAATTATTGTTGGAATTTTTAATGATGGACCTAGTGGAGTTTTCTATAAGGCTGCAAAAATATGTTCAGAGTGTATAGGGTTAGGTTAAAATTATGGGAAAAATAAAGAATTTTTTTGCAAAAATTAAGCCTAGCAAGCGTAGGCTTATACAAGTATATGCAGCATTATTATATAATGCCAATTTAAAGGGCTTTATTACAGGAAATATTTCTACTGCAGAAACTAAAAGTGTATGTGTGCCTGGTATGAATTGTTATTCATGCCCAGGAGCTATTGGGGCTTGTCCTTTAGGTTCTTTACAAAATGCATTATCAGAAAGTAAAACTAAAGCTCCAACTTATGTATTAGGTATTATTTTATTACAATGTATTTTACTTGGCAGATGGATATGTGGTTGGTTATGTCCAGGAGGATTTTTACAGGAATTACTATATAAAATTAAGACTCCTAAGCTTAAAAAGAATAGAATTACAAGAATTCTATCCTATTTTAAATATGTATTATTATTTGTACTCGTATTAATGGTACCGATAATGTTTGGTTGGGTATCGGGTAAAGCTATTCCAGGATTCTGTAAATATGTTTGTCCTATTGGTACTTTTGAAGGTGCAGTATTTTTATTAGCAAATGGTAATAATACTAATTATTTTGAAATGCTAGGACCTTTATTTACATGGAAGTTTGCACTATTAATAGGATTTATAGTAGCATCTATATTTATTTATAGAGTCTTCTGTAGATTTTTCTGTCCACTTGGTGCGATTTACGGTATTTTTAATAAAATAGCAATTTTTGGTATTAAAGTTGATAAGACAAAATGTAATAGTTGTGGCAGCTGTGTTAGTCATTGTAAGATGGATATTAAATTTGTCGGTGATCATGAATGCATTCAATGTGGTGAATGTATTGATGTATGTCATGCTAAAGCTATTGACTGGAAGGCTATTGGTAAGTTAATTAAAGAAGAAAAGCTTGAACTAGAAAAAACTACAATAAATAGTGATATCGTAGAAGATGCAAGCATTAATAATAATTTAGAAATATTAGAAACTAAAGAAGAAAAAAAGGAAAATAAGTTTATAGCTAAGCTTAAAACTATTAAGAAGAAAACGTGGGTTAATGCAATAACAACTATAGTATTATTAGGTAGTTTAATTTTTGCATTCTTATATTACAATATTGATTGGAATCCAACTAATCAGATTAAAATAAATGATACATTAGAATCACTTACTATTGATTTATATAATGGTGAAAAATATTCAGTTACAGATAATAATGAAAAAGTAACAGTTATATATTTCTATAGGGAATATGATCAAAATGAAATTGATAAGCTATTAATTCAATTTGAAGATATTGAAAGAGTAAATGTTCTTGCATTAAGTAATTATTCTAATCGTGAGCTTAATAAGAATCATATTAATGATAATTCAAAAATAATTTACGGTTATGATACTAGTGATAGTGATGTTTTATTGAAATTTACTCATGAATTAGAGTATCCATATTATGTATGGCTTGATACTGAAAATGTATTAAAATATACTGATTCAGCTGATTTAGAAAATCAAATATCTATTATTGAAGCTACTATTTTAGGAAATGCAGTAGTAGGAAATAAAGTGGGAGATATATGTGTTTCTAAGACAATTAATACTTTTGATTTAGATGGAAATAAATCAACATTTAATATTACTAATCAAAAAGGAAAAATTACAATAATCAATTTCTGGGCAACATGGTGTGGACCATGTAAACAAGAATTACCTGATTTTGAAAGAATACAATTAGAATATAAGGATTATGTAGACATTATTGCGATACATGAAGGAAAATCATATGATGAAGAAGATGTATATAATTGCATAGATGATAGCTTCTATGATTTTACATTGATGTGGGGCTATGATGAATCTGGTGATGATTATTTTAAGGCTTTAGGTGGTGGTGATACTCTTCCTATGACAGTTATTGTTGATGAGAATGGTATTATCACATATAATTCTCCAAATTCAATGGAATATGAGGATTTAAAAGCTGAAATAGAAAAGATTATAAATAAATAATTATTGATAAGAGTCTGTTAGCTTAACAGACTCTTAATTATATTTATAAAATATAAAAAAAATCACAAATATTTAATTAAAATTTAATTATATAGTTGTTTAATGATATAAATTCAATTTTTACTATAAATAATTGAATGTTATTTTAAAAAAATATTGAATTATAATTTGAACTATTGTAAAATAGCAATGAATTTTTTTAAATGGAGGGATTGATATGAAAAGAAGAAATATTGTTTTATCATCATTAGCTATGGGTAGTATATTACTAATGGTTGCATGTAATAGTGGTGAGCCTACAAATACATCTTCATCTGTAGCTTCTCCAACAACTTCATTAACTACTAAACCTACTACAGAAACTACTACAACTACAGCTGCATCTAAAATGGATGTTACAGTAACTGTTGTTTATCCAGATGGAACACCTTTAGTTGGCAAGAGAGTTCAATGGTGTACAACTGATGGTACTTGTGATCCAAATATGGTTGAAACTAATAGTGATGGTGTAGCAGTTACTACCTATGATTCATCAAAGAGTTATATTGCACATGTATTAGAATCTGATTTGCCAGAAGGATATTCCTATAATCCTAATGAAGTAATATTAACAAAGGATAATACTTCAGGCACTATTCATTTAGTAGAATTATCTACTACATCTTCAGGAACTGGAAAAAATGATGATCCATATGCAATTTCTGTAGGTAATTATATTGCAGAATATAAAAGAAAAGAAGGTTCAATATATTATTCATTTACTGCTACTGAGGCAGGAGAATATACTATCGAGTCATATTCATCATTAATTGGAGTTACTCTATCATATTATGGTAGTTCATTTGAAAATGAAATAGTAGAGGTTTCTACTGGTGGCTATGGAGATAATTTCAAATATAAATTTAATGTATCAGCAGATGAAACTGTTTACTTTAGTGTAGCAGCAAGTGGTACAAATTCATTCCTGTTTTCAATTTCTAAATAAATAAAATAGATAGCCAAGATTAAGTTATTGGCTATTTATAATTTATAGTAAAGATAAAAAAAATATGAAATTCAAGAAAAAACAGTAAAATATTTCGATGTAAACCGTTTTTTTTGAAATAATATTTTGAAAAATATAGAATTTTATATTAATTTATGATAAAATTAAGAAGTTAATAATTATATGATAATGGAGGTAACAATGAAACATAAGAAAATATTATTTAGTCTAATTTCTTCATTATTTATTACTCTGGCATTGACAAGCTGTAATAGCTCTTCAAACTCATTTGATGAAGCTAGATATGAAGGACAAACATTAGTTACATATGTTTTAAACGGTGGAACATATTCTAATTCTAAGGTCGATGTAAAGTTTTATTACAATTTGCCTGAAGGTGCAACTTGTAAAGTTATAAATATAGATGATGTAAAAATGGATAAAAAAGTTGAACCTGCAGATAATTGTGATGTTGATGAGACTTATAAAGCAGATACTGAATCAAGCTATATCACATATTGGTATAAGGATGAAGCATTAACTCAGCCATTTGATTTTAAACAAGATGTTTTAACAGCTGGTACAAATTTGACATTATATGCCAAATGGGAACCAAAGATTAAACATACATATAATGTTGGATATATGAAGGATGGGGAATTTAAATCTTTATATATCTATGAGAATGTTAGCAAGGGTTTACCATTTAGTGATTATTTATATAAGGTTGAACCTGCAGCTAAAAAAGCTGGAATTACATTCCTTGAAAAATATTATAGTGATCCTGAATTGACTAATGAGGTTATTCCTTCTGATAAGGATAGCTTTGCTCATCCAGGTGGTGATGTTTCTACAGAAGTAAAAATTTATATTGATTATATAGATGGTGAATATAAATTAGTTAAAACCTATTCTGATTTAAATAAATATGCATTTAATAATATTTATTTAATGAATGATATAGATTGTGAAGGAAAAACATTAACCTTTGGTAACTATCAAAAATCATTTATGGGTAATGGACATACTATTTCTAATTTCGTAGTTGGATTTGATGAGAAGCTTAATGGTACAAATAATTATAATAATAAATATTATGATGAGACAGATACAACTAAAAAAACATTAGGAATTAGCTTATTTGGTCAATGTAATAATGCTGAAATAAAAGATGTTACATTTGATAATGTTACATATAGAATTAATGTTTCTAATAGTTTTTTCACATATATTGGTGTTAATCCATTAGCATTTGAGTTAAAAAAGACAAAAGTAAACAATGTTACAATAAATGGTAAATATGAATTTGTTAAATTGCCAAATGGTTTTGTAAATGAAAATTATTTTGCGAGTGACGAATTATATGTTGTTAAGGATGAACAATCATCATTAGAAAATGTTAATTGTAATATTGTAAAATAAAAAATAGGAGGAAGATTATGAAAAGTAAAAGTTTTAAACGTGTTTTATCCGTTGGTATGCTAGGAGCTCTAGCTTTATCAGTTGTAAGCTGTGGCGGAAGTGAGCCTACAACTACACCATCTGGTATTGGTTCAACAACATCAGGTACAGGAAGCTCATTTAATCCTAAAAATGAAACAGAAGCATTAATTATGGCTTCTCAAGATGTAGATAAGGTATTTAACCCATTCTATTCATCAAGTGCTGCTGATGGTAGTGTTATCGGTATGACTCAAATTGGTATGCTTGGTAATGATTCAAAGGGTAATGTTACAACTGCAAAGGATGGAGATGCAGTAGTTGTTTATGATTATGAATCAAAATATGATAAGGCTTCTGATACAACTACTTATAAGTTTGTATTAAGAAATGATGTTAGATTTTCTAATAATACTCCACTTACAATGAAGGATGTATTATTCAATTTATATGTTTATCTAGATCCAGTATATGCAGGTTCTTCAACAATTTATTCAACTGATATTGTTGGATTAAAGGCATATAGAACTCAACAAAGTACTGAAAATGAACAAGATAGCTATAGAGAGCAATTTGAAACAGTAGCATATCAAAGAATTGCTAATCTAGTCCAAGCTGCTGATTATGTTAATGACGAGCATAAGGATGATAATGAGCCATTAACTATTGATTCATTTAGAGGATATCTAGAGGATTATGTTAAAGAAAATGGTGCAAACTATGCTGATGTAGTTGCTGATTATGATAAGGCGATTGAATTATTCAAAGAAGAAATAGATACAGACTGGAATAACTCAAAAGATTCATGGCAAGATATGTCATTTATCGCGAAGAGAAAAGATGATTTCGGAAATAAGATTGAATATAAGAGTGATCCAAAAGATACTACTACTCCAGATGATAAGAGATTCAAAACTGATGTTGAGGTTTTCTTATATATGGAAGGATTTATTAAGTGGAATGCTAAGGATGAAGTTTTAGAAGCTAAAACTGCGTATGACTATAGAGAATATAGAGAATTAACTGAACAAGAAGCTAAGGATTTAGTTATTAATGCTACAATTCCTTCAAGTATTTCAGCAGTTGTTCAATGGTATCAAACATCTAATACTTTATATGAATATATAGTAAATGACGCTATGGAAAAGGCAACTTCAGGAGCAGGTCAATTACAATATTCAAATATTTCAGGTATTAAATTTGCTAATAGAACTGAGGCTGTAACAGTAAATGGTGTTACTTATCCAGCAATGGATAATAATTATGAAGCAGATGGTACTGTTAAGGATGGCTATAATGAGGTATTATCTATTACAATTAATAAGGTAGACCCTAAGGCTATTTGGAACTTCGCATTTACAGTAGCTCCAATGTACTATTATTCAAATCAAGAAGAAATTGAAAAATTCGATTATGAATCTCATTTTGGTGTAACTTATTCTTCACAAACATTCCAACAAAATGTAATTAAGGATAAGGATAAGATCGGTGTTCCAGTTGGTGCTGGTGCTTATCAAGCAGTAAATAAAGATGGTTCTAAAGATAATGTTACTGCTGGTGGTTTCTTCGATGGTACAACAATTTATTATACAAGAAATGATTATTTCATTGATCCTGTGACAAAGACTTATGCAACAATAAAGAATATTAGATTTAGAATTGTTCCTACTACAGGTTTAACAAATGCATTATATACAAAAGAAGTTGATTATTGTGAGCCAAATGCTAAGCCTGAAACTAGTGCTGAATTAGCAACAAAAAGAAGCGAAGGAATTGGTAAACAAGAGGTAAAAACTTCAGGTTATGGTTATATTGGTGTAAATGCCGGTAAGGTTGAAAAGCTTACTGTTCGTCAAGCAATTATGCATTCAATTGATACTCAAGAAGTAGTAAATTATTATGGTACTTCAGCTGAGGCAATTTATCGTTCAATGTCTAAAGAAAACTGGGCATATCCTACTGGTTGTTCATCATATTATCCATATATTGGTGGTAAAATTCCATCTGATTTAGATGCAGTTAGTCCTAATTATAAGTATTATGTAACTGAGGTTTTAGGTAAAACTTCAGGTGAAGAATTAACTGAAGATGAACAAAAAGCATTCATTGATTATTTAATTGGTGATTTAGGTGGTGTAGCTAAGGATTCATATGGTAATTATGATGGTTTAGTTTATACATTTACAATTGCTGGTGCATCAGAAGATCACCCTGCATTCGCAGCTATGTCACATGCAGCAGAATTCTTAAATAATATCGGTATGCAAATTACTGTTTCAAAGGATAGTAATGCATTAACTAAATTAACTACAGGTGCTCTAGATGTTTGGGCAGCTGCATGGGGTTCTACAATTGACCCAGATATGTATCAAGTTTATCATAAAGAATCAAAAGCTAACTCAATTAAAAACTGGGGTTATCCAGAAATTTTAAGAAATAAGAGTAAATATCCTGAAGAAAATGATATTATCGATGAATTATCAGATTTAATTGAAGCTGGTCGTGAAACAGAAAATCAAGAAATGCGTAAGAATATTTATTCTCAAGCATTAGATTTAGTTATGGAGCTTGCTGTAGAATTACCTACATATCAAAGAACAGATTTATTTGCTTATAATATTAATAAGATACAAGAAAGTACTTTAAATCTAACTGATTTAACTTCTTACAAGGGATTAACAAGCAGCCTTTGGACTGTATCTTTAACAAAGTAATATATTGAAAATGGCTATATCAATGTAGCCATTTTTAATAACAAAGGAGTGGACATATGTTTAAATATATAGCAAAAAGACTAGGTATATCAATAATAGTTTTATTTGGTGTTTCAGTCATTTTATATTCATTAGTTCGTATGATGCCAGTTGACTATATAACACAAAAATTTCAATCACAATTGAGCCAAGGTACTATGACAATGGATGATATTGATAACTATAAAAAATTATATGGTTTATATAATCCAGAGGCTGAAATTAGATTTGAAATAACTGATGAGTCAAATACTGAAGAGGTAAGAAATTTTGGTGTATTTGCAACTGATGTTAGAATTGATGATTATAATAAATATTCTCTAACACCTGAGACATATTTAGATTTAATATGTCCATCTAGTAGTGGAGATAGCAAAACAAAAAATTATTCTAGTAGTTTTGATGGTGTAACTAAATATAAATTAGATTTAATTTCATCTAATAATGATGGAATAATTGATTATACTTATAAATTGTTTGAGGTTACTTTTGAAATTAAGGAAGAAGAAAAAACTGATGATACTGGTGAAAAATATATTGTAGAAATTAAAAAAGAAATTGATACATTAATTGATACAGGTACTTTTAATGCAGCTATAAATTCTTTAACTAATTCTCCTGAGGTAACATTTACAAGTTCAAAAGGTTTAAAATTAAAAACTTTAACTTCATATTATACTTTTAATTTTTTCCAAAGGTTTGGAAATATCTTAGGTGGCTATTTTAGTTGGCTAGGAAAATTAATGACAGGTGATTTAGGTACTTCATGGAAATATGAAAGACCTGTTGCTGAAGTTATTTCAGATTATATGTGGATTTCATTTGCAATCGCAATTGTAGCTACTATTTTACAATTCTTAATTGCAATTCCGCTTGGAATCACAAGTTCAACTCATCAATATTCTGCAAGAGATTATATTGTTACTATATTAACAATGATTGGTATTTCATTACCAACATATTTCTTCGCAGCAATATTAATTAAGGTATTTGCTGTTAATTTAGGTTGGTTCCCAACATCTGGTTTAAATTCTTCAAAATTCTTTGACACAAGTACCTTTGTTGGTTGGTTAGATTATTTTGGTGATACTGTTCACCATTTAGTATTACCAATTTTCTGTAGTGTTATTCTATCTTTAGGTGGATTAATGCGTTATACAAGAACCAATATGCTAGAAGTATTAAGTGCTGATTACATTCGTACTGCTCGTGCTAAGGGTTTATCTGAAAAGAGAGTTATTTATAAACATGCGTTTAGAAATACTATGATTCCTTTAGTAACATTACTAGCTGGTACAATTCCATCATTATTTGGTGGTATGATGATTACAGAGCAAGTATTTGGTATTCCTGGTATTGGTAATAAGGCCTACAATGCGTTAATGGCTGGAGATATTCCATTTGTAATGGGATATAATATGTTCCTTGCAATACTTTCAGTATTAGGAACATTATTATCAGACTTAATGTATTCTGTAGTTGACCCACGTGTAAAAATTGGAAAGTAGGTGAATCTAGTGGAAGATAATAAAAATGAATTAGAAAATGTAAATTCAGAAATTGAAAATATTGAAGAATCTACAAAAGAAGTAGAAGAAAAAACACTAGATTATGCTCAAGCTGAATTAAAGGCTGAAAGTCAAGCTGAAACATTCAAACAAATGGGTCCGTTACGTATGATTTTACGTAGATTCTTCCGTTCAAGATTATCTGTTGTTGGTCTTGTAATGGTTATTTTCTTATTTGCTTTTAGCTTTTTAGGCCCTGTTATTTACCCTGTTTGGGGTGAAACTGGATATGATAATACGCCTAATACTGAATGGATTACTGAAACTATTGTTAATGAGGATGGTATAGAAATTACTCAGGTAGTAGAAATTACTTACACATTAAATAAATATGCTAATCCCTCTATAAATCATTTACTTGGTACTGATGATCAAGCATATGATGTGTTTACAAGATTAATGTATGGTGGTAGAATTTCACTTACAATTGGTTTTATTGTTGTTATTCTTGAAACAATTATTGGTATAATTTTAGGAGGCTTAGCTGGATTCTTTGGTGGCTGGGTTGATAATGTTATAATGCGTATAGTTGATATTTTTAACTGTATTCCTACATTACCTATTTTATTAATTTGTTCAGCAGTTATCGATTCTTGGAAGCTTGATGCTGATACAAGAATTTATGTATTAATGGTAATAATAACCTTGTTTGGATGGGCTGGTACTGCAAGAATTGTTCGTGGTCAAATTTTATATTTACGTGAACAAGAATATATTACTGCAACAGAAGTTATGGGTCTTCCAACTTGGAGAAGAATATTTAAGCATTTAATCCCTAATGTTATGCCTCAATTAATTGTTTCAATGACATTAGGATTAGGTGGAGTTATTTTATATGAATCAACACTTTCATATTTAGGCTTAGGTGTACAGGTTCCTAAGGCGGCATGGGGTTCAATGATAGCATTAGCTAATGACCCAGTTGTATTAAATTATCATGTTAATATTTGGCTACCTGCTGGTGTTATGATTGTTATCGCTGTGTTAGGATTTAATTTTATAGGAGATGGTCTTAGAGATGCAATGGATCCTAAGGCTAAGAAGTAAGAGGTATTGGTATGGCAGAAGAAAAGAAGAAAACAAATTACCTTTCCTCAAGTGAAAGTAAGAAAATATTAAGATATAATCTTAAACAAATGAAATATTATGAGAAAGAAAAAAGAAGGAAAAAAGATCCTTCTGAATATCTAACTCATATGAAGGATGATGCTAATTTAATTGAAATTGATGGACTTGAAACCTGCTTCTTTACAGATAATGGTACTGTTAAGTCAGTAAACAACGTTTCATTTGAAATTCCAAAAAATAAAATTGTTGGAGTCGTTGGTGAATCAGGATGTGGAAAAAGTGTTACAAGCTTATCAATTATGCAATTAGTTCAAGCTCCACAAGGACAAATTACTGGTGGAGAAATTAGATTCAATTCATCAAAGCTTGGTGTTGATGAGAATGGACATAAGCTAGCTTATAATATTGCAAAGATGCCTACTCAAGAATTATATAATATTCGTGGTAGTGAAATTACAATGATTTTTCAGGAACCAATGACAAGCTTAAATCCAGTTTTTACAATTGGTAATCAGCTTGATGAGGTATCCTTTATTCATACTCCTGGTATATCTAAGGAGGATGCAAAAGCTCATAGTATTGATATGCTAAATCAGGTAGGTATTTCAATGCCTGAGCGTGTATATAATTCATATCCACATGAGTTATCAGGTGGTATGAGACAACGTGTTATGATAGCTATGGCATTAGCAGGTGATCCAAAATTGATTATTGCTGATGAGCCTACTACTGCATTAGATGTTACTATTCAAGCTCAAATTCTTGAATTATTAAAGAAGATTCAAAAGGAAAATGGTTGTTCAATTATGTTGATTACCCATGACCTAGGTGTTATAGCAGAGATGGCTGATGAGGTTGTAGTTATGTATGCTGGTAGAGTGATTGAACGCGGTACTGTTCGCGAAATATTTAATAATCCACTTCATCCATATACAATAGGTTTACAAAAGAGTAAACCATTGATTACTTCAAATTCTCAAGAGCCTCTATATTCAATTCCAGGTTCAGTTCCTAGCCCAATTAATCTTCCTGATACATGCTTCTTTAAGGGAAGATGTAATAGATGTATAAATAAATGTGAAGGAAAGTATCCTGGTTTTGTAAAGGTAACTGATACGCATTCTGTTGCATGTTATTTATATGAAGAAAAAAAGGAGGAAAATGAATAATGGAAAACGAAAAAGTATTAAATTCTTCTGAAGAATATACACCAAATCCAAAATATATTCTTGAGGTAAAGAATTTAAACAAGTATTTCCCTTTAAATCCTAATTTCTTCGGAAAACCTCAATCTATTTTAAAGGCTGTAAATAATGTTTCCTTTGGTGTTGAAAAAGGTAAAACAATCGGAATCGTTGGTGAATCTGGTTGTGGTAAAACAACATTAGGAAGAACTATTTTAAAGCTTTATGAATCAGATGGTGGAAATATTTGGTTTGAAGGACAAAATATTACTACATTAAAAAGAAAAGAAATGAATAAGCTTCGTGTAGATATGCAATTAGTATTCCAAGATCCTTATTCAAGCTTACCTCCTCGTATGACTGTTGGAGAAATTATAAGTGAAGCTGTTAAGGTTCATAAAATTGTTCCAAAAGAAGAAATACAAGCACATGTACTTAAGATTATGGAGCAATGTGGTTTACAAACTACTTATTATGATAGATATCCACATGAATTCTCAGGTGGACAGCGTCAAAGAATTTGTATCGCAAGAGCTCTTGCGGTAAATCCAAAGCTTGTTATTTGTGATGAGCCAGTTAGTGCCCTTGACGTTTCAATTCAAGCTCAAATCATTAATCTATTAAAGCAACTTCAAAATGAAATGGATTTAACTTATGTGTTCATTTCACATGACCTTTCAGTTGTTAAATATATTACTGATAACATTTTAGTAATGTATTTAGGAAATATGATGGAGTATGGAGATACAGATGAAATATTTGATAATCCACTTCATCCATATACTAAAGCATTATTCTCAGCAGTTCCAGTACCAAACCCAGATCATGAAATGAATAGAATTATTCTTAATGGGGATATTCCTTCACCTGCTAACCCTCCAAAGGGTTGTAAATTCCATACTCGTTGTAGGGAATGTATGGGTGTATGTAAGATACTAGAGCCTGTTTATAAGGAAGTATCAGAAAATCACTTTGTTGCTTGTCATTTATATAATGAAGAAGTAATGAATGATAAAGAAAAATATGAGAATATTGTTAAGGATTTAGAGAATTATAATTAATTCTTTGTAATAATTAATGAAAAAGGAAAAAAAGAAAAAACAAAAATTTATAGATGATGGAAGAACCATCTATAATATGGATGTTGATGGGATGCCTCATAGAAGAAAGAAAGAGGATCCAAATGGAGTATATTTAACAAAAAAAGAAAGAAAAGCAGCAATCATTGCTGCTATACTTCATTTTATGCCAATCTTATTTGGAGTTATTCTTTGCTTTACAATAGTAATGGTGCTCCTATATTTTTGGTTAAAATGATGAGAGGAGAGATGAAAATGAAAAAGATAAAAAAATTTGCAATTGTAACTCTTTCATTAGCTGCTATAGCAACTGCTGTAAGCTGTAATAATAATGAACTAGAAAATACAAGTTCAAGCAATTTAAGCTCTTCTTATGAAGAGGTTGAAACATCTAAAGATTCATTAAGAATTTTTAATACAAATCAAACCTTAACTCAAGAAGCAAGAGCTGATCTTATTAAAAAAGAATATTTATTAGAAAATAATGGATATAAGGATTCTGATAAGGTTGGAATTATTGTTACATTAAAGAATCAATCATTATTAGATAGATATAATGATAATGGCTATAGTAAAGATTATGATACAGTATCTGATTATGTAGAAAGCTATTATGGTCAACGCCAACAAAAGAAAATAATTGATGAGCAATTTAACGCTATAAAGAATTTTCAAAGCTTAGGATATCTAAAGACAGTCGAGCATTCTTATTCAACAGTATTAAATGGTATTTCATTTGAAACTGAGTATGGTAATGTTTCTAAAATTGAAGAAAGTGATTTAGTTAGTAGAGTTGTATTAGTTGATTCATTTAATTTGCCAAAAACCACTGAATCTACAACAAATACTGTAACAAATCTTGTTGATGTTTATGAAACAGGTATATTTAATTCAAGTACTGTTAAATATGATGGAGATGGTACTACAGTTGCAGTATTAGACTCTGGCTTTGATTGTACTCATGAGGTATTTAATGATCCTGCTATTTTAAATAGTATAGAAAAGCCAATTATTGATGTAAACTATATTAGTGAACGTTTATCACTTTTAAATGCAAATAATACTACAGCTAATTTAAAGCCTGAGGATTTATATTATAGTGTTAAGATTCCTTATGCTTATGATTATGCTGATAAGGATTATGATGTTAATCCAGCTGACTCTGAGCATGGTACTCACGTTGCTGGTATTATAGGTGGTAGCTCTGAAACAATTACAGGTGTAGCTACTAAAACACAATTAGTATTAATGAAGGTTTTCCCAGATATTTCTACTGGTGCAAGAACAAGTGATATCCTTGCAGCCCTAGAGGATGCAACTGTATTAGGTGTTGATGCAGTTAATATGTCATTAGGTTCTTCTTGTGGTTTCGATAGAGAATGTGATAATGACTTTGCTGATGACTATGAAGGTTCAGCAGATGGTAGTGTTATCAATAAGGTATATGATGGATTATCTGCTGCTGGTATTACTGTTGTAACTGCAGCAAGTAACGATTATTCATCAGGTTATGGTGGACCTAAGGGTAACCTTAATAAAGTAACTAACCCTGATTCAGGTACAGTTGGTTCTCCATCTACATATAAGGATAACTTATCTGTTGCATCAATTAGTGGTGTTAAGACTGGTTATTTCTTAGCTAATGACCAATATTCATTCTTCTTTAACCAATGTACATCTATTTCTGGAAAGGAAAATGATTTCGTTGAACAATTAATGCAACAACAACCAGATTTATTTGCTGATGGAAAGTCAGTTCATGAATTTAAGTACATAATTGTGCCTGGTATTGGTGTTGAAGCTTCATATTCAGGTATTGGAAGCCAAGTTAAGGGTAAGATTGCTTTAGTAAAACGTGGTGAAAATACATTCGAAGAAAAAGTAAGACTTGCTAAGAAATATGGTGCTATCGCAATTATAATTTATAACAATGTTGAAGGTGAAATTTTTATGACAGTAAGTGCAGAAGGACATATTCCTGCTGCGTCTGTTTCAAAGGATGTTGGTGCTCAATTAGTTAGTATGGCTAATAAGGGCGTTGGTACAATTAAGATTTCCGATCAATTTGTTGCCGGACCATTTATGTCAAATTTCTCAAGCTGGGGTCCTACTCCATCTTTAGCATTAAAGCCTGAAATTACAGCCCATGGTGGTGATATCCTATCATCTATTCCTGGTGGCGAATATGAAAGAATGAGTGGTACATCAATGGCATCACCTAACATGTGTGGTATTGTTGTATTAATTCGTCAATATGTTAAAGAAACCTTCCCTGATTTAACAACAAAAGAAATCGAGGAAATGACTAATTCATTATTAATGTCTACAGCAACTATTGCGTTAAATGAGGATGGGAATCCATATTCTCCTCGTAAGCAAGGTGCTGGTCTTGCAAGCTTAACAAAAGCTACTACTACAAGTGCATATATTGAGGTTGAAGGTTCTGTAAAGCCTAAATTAGAATTAGGTGATGATGTAAATAGAACTGGTGTTTATGATATGGAATTCATTATCAAGAATGTTTCTGATAAGGAATTAAAATATACAATGGATATCGAGGCTATGACTGAGTCAGTTTCATTAACAGATGAAACATTCGTATCTGAAAGATCATATATGCTAGATAAGAGTAATTTAGTTGTTAAGGTTGGTAATTCAGTTTTATCAGATAAAGTTGTTACTGTACCTGCAAACGGAAATACTAAGGTTACTGTGACATTAACATTATCTAGTGAAGATAAGGCTTATATTACAAAGAGCTTCGCTTACGGAATGTATGTTGAGGGATTTGTTAAGGCTATAGCAAATTCTGAAACTGAAGTATCATTAAATGTTCCATTCCTTGCTTTCTTTGGGGATTGGACTGAAGCTCCAATTTTTGATAAGACTTTCTTCGAAGTAGAAACTGAGGCACATAATAACGCAATTGATGCTGATGATAAGATTGCAGCCGATTATTATGCAACTCGTCCATTTGGAAATTATTATTACAATTATTTATTACCGTTAGGTACATATTTATATAGTATGGATGAATCTCAATATGAAGCAATTCCTGGAAGTGAAGAACATATTGCAATGACATCTAAATTTGGAGGAATTAATGGTATTTCTTCAGTTTATGCTGGATGCTTCCGTAACTGTAAGGAAATGCGTTTTACAATTACTGATACAGTTACTGGTGAAGTAATATTTAGTGAAATTGATTATAACGCAAGAAAATCTTTTGGTAATGGTGGTTCAGCTGTTCCTTATTATAACTTCTTAAAGTTAAGATGCGAGGATTTAGGATTAGTTAATAATAGAAAATATACATTTAGTATGCTTGGTATTTTAGATTATTCACATGAAGGTGAAGAAGAGGATGAAATTGGTGGTCAAAAGACAAATGTTCGTAATACATTTAGCTTTGATTTCACAATGGATGATGAAGCACCAATCGTAAAATCAGCAAGCTATTATAAGAAATATGATAAGACATTAAAGGATTATCGTTATTATTTAAAGGTTACTGTATATGATAATCATTATGTTCAAGCAGTAACTCCAGTAGGTTTCTCTGGTAGCAATGACTATACATTAATGTCAAATTATTCTATTCCAGTTTATGGAGATTTTGCTTCTGAAACTGAACTTGAATTTGAAGTGACTGATTATTTAAAGAATTTGCCTGCTGATTATAAGATTAATAATGCAATTGCATTAAGTATTGATGATTATGCATTAAATTCAAATATCTTCTTAATTGAATTACCTGGTACTACAGATGAGTTTGAATTTACTGAGGATGGTACTGATACTACTACATTAAAGTCATTAAGCTTAACTGTTGGTGAGGCATATGATTTAACTCAATTAATGTATTCTTCAGTATCAAGTGATAAAGAATATTTCAAGTATTTAACATGGAGTTCTTCTGATTCAAATATTGTTGAGGTTCATGAAGGTGCTGTATTAGCTCATAAGACTGGTAGAGCAGTAATTACTGCATATGATAAGATAACTAACAAATCTGCCTCTATTACAATTCAAGTAAAGCAGCCAACTACAACAAATTTAAATTCTATTGTATATCGTAAATATGAGGGTGAAGATAAACTAGAAAGTATTAAATTTGATTATTTTGATACAATCTTTGCTTATCCTATTGCTGCACAATCTAGTGCGATAGGAGAAACTGGAGATAGAATGTATACAACTAATAAATCATTTATTGAATTCTATCCAGGAGAAAAGGTAAAGCTTCATGCTAATATTCAACCATGGTATGTGGCTGATAATTATGATTTTACATATTCATCTCAAAATGACAATATTGCATCAGTTGATCAAGATGGTGTAGTTACTGCTAAAAAGGAAGGTACAGTTATCATTACCTTATCAAGCCCATCATCTACACAACAAGCAAGAATTACTGTTGTTGTAAAAAATGAATTTGTAGTTGAAAATAGAATGCTTGTTGCCTATAAGGGCTTAGGTGGAGATGTTGTAATTCCTGATGATCAAGGTATTTATTATATTGGCGAATATGCATTCTGTTTATATGATACTGATATTGAGGTTGAAAACCCAGATAATGATGATGACTTTAATAAGACACCTCATTCTAATACAACTATTAAGTCAGTAACAATACCAGAAGGTGTCCAAGATATTCAAAAATATGCATTCTATAATTGTGTGGCTCTTGAAAAGGTTATTTTACCTTCAACAATTAGATATATTCGTGAATATGCATTCGCAAATAATACAAGCTTAGTTGAAATTAATTTAGATGATGAAGTTGAGGTTATTAGTCATTATTGCTTCTACAATTGTACTTCATTAAATCAAGATTTCAAATTAAATAAATGTTATACAATTGGAAATAGTGCCTTTGAGGGTTGTAGTTCTCTTGAAAGTATTAATTTATCTAAATTAAGAAATTCTGGTACAAATGCATTTAAGAATTGTACAAATCTTAAAAATGTAACATTTAACAAAGATGGATTAACAAAGTTAAATGAAGGAATTTTTGAAAATACTGCATTAGTTGATGTAGTATTAAATGTAACTCAAATCCCTTCAAGATCATTCTATAATTGTGACTCTTTAAAAACAATAACAATTAACGGTAAGGTTGTAGCAATTGGAAATAGTGCATTTGCTGAAAATGATTTATTAGAAACAGTTACAATTAATGCATCTGTTGAATATTTAAATTCATATGCATTTGCAAATTGTGCTAAATTAACAACAGTCACATTACCTAACAGTGCAGTTAAGGTTGAAGAATCCATATTTAGTGGTTCTACATCATTAGAAACAGTAAATATTCAAGCTAAAACATATTTTACTACACTAGGTTCTGCATTATTATTAAATACTAAGGTTTCAAGCTTTACAGTTGATTCTGCAAATGAAAATTATTCTTCAAATAATGGTTTATTATTAAGCAAGGATGGAAAAACTGTATATTTAGCAGCTCCAAACAATACATATGGTGATTATACATTACCAGAAGATGTAACTTCAATTGCCGAGGCTGCATTCTCTGGAATTAGTAATTTAACATCATTAACATTTACACATGATGTTACATTAGCTAATAAAGCATTTGCTAATTGTCCAAATCTTGCATCAGTAACATTAACTAATGTTGATGAATTACCAAGCTATGCATTCTATGGTTGTAGCAATTTAGTTTCATTAACTAATTTAGATTCTGTTAAAGTAATTGGTGATTATGCATTTGCTGAAACAGGATTAACTACAGTTTCAGTAGGAGCTAATACAACAATTGGTAAATATGCATTTGCATCCTCAAAGCTTACAAGTGCTACATTAGGTGAAAATGCTACAATTGGTGATTATGCATTTACTAAATGTAATCAATTAAAGACTGTTACATTAGGTGAAAACACTACAGTTAATAATCATGCTTTCTTCTTAGCTACTTCATTAGCTACTATAAATTCAGCTAATATTGTTGGAAATGTTGGCGATTATGCCTTTGCATTTACTGCATTAACTTCTATTGATTTAGCAAATGCTTCAAAATTAGGAAGCTATTCATTCTTTGAAGCATCATCCCTTGCTACTGTTACATTGGGTGATAATGTAAATGAGATTGGAGATTATGCATTCGCGAATAAAAAATCAGGTTCATTAACAGCTATAAATTTACCTTCAAGCCTATTAAAGATCGGTGAGGGTGCATTTATGGCTCAATCAAAGCTAACTACTATTACTTTACCTTCTTCAATTAAGGAAGTAAAAGCTAATACATTTATGAATGCTTCTCTTTTAACAACAGTTGAAGGAAATATTGAAGTTGTTTCTGATTATGCATTTGGAAACTGTACATCTTTATCTAATATTGATTTATCAAATGTTAAAACTATTGGATCTTTTGCATTTGCTAAGGCATCAAAGCTTCAATCAGTTTCTTTATCTAAGGTAGTTAAAATTGGAGAATATGCATTCTATTCTTCAGGTGTTTCTGGTGAAGTAGTAGCACCTGCTTTAGAGGTTTTAAATAGTTATGCATTTGCAAATTCTAGTTTATCTTCATTAACTGCATTAAAACTAAAATCAATTGGTCAATATGTATTTAATGGTACAAGCATAAAGAAATTTACATTAGCTTCAACACTAGAATTAGTATCTGATTTAGCATTTAATGGTGCTAATTATCTTGAAGAATTTAATTATGATAATAATGGTACTTTAGCTACAACTGGTAGTGTAAATAACTATTTATTACTAAATGATGGTGTTTTATATACAACACTAACAAATACTAAACTTAATTTATCAGCTGTTCCTGCAGCAAAGAAAATTTCTAATTTAGTTGTTTTAGATGGAACTGCATCAATTTCTGAATCTGCTGGTAACTCTAATGTAAACATTAAGTCAGTTGTTTTACCTGATTCAATGAAGACTGTTGGTGCTTTTGCATTCTACAAGTGTTCAAATTTAGCATCAGTTGAATTCAAATCAGTTATCGCTCCAAGCCTAGAGTGTTATAAGAGAAGTGATATTGAAAATAAAATCACAATTAATTCTCCAGGCTATGATAAATTACACGCATTTATTGGTATGTATGGATTAGAGATTTATTATGCGAACTTTGTTGATTTAATAGGTACATTTAAGCCTATTTCAATGATACTTCCAAGCAATGAAGATATTGAAGGCTACGATTCTATTCAATATGAGGTATTCTTTGGCACAGTGGAAAATGCTCAAAGAAGTAATTATGTAGCAATGAATAAAACATCTGTAACTTATTTAGAATCAATGGATAGAATTATGAATATTAATATTGTTTCATTACAAGATGAAACATTAATTAATACAGCATCTACTGCTTATGTTAATTTAACTGATGATTTAACTAAATATGGTTATACAGAAGCTCAATTAACTCAAATGTCAACTAAACTTGCTGCAGTTAGTAAATCATTAAGAGAATTAAAATATAAGACAGCATCAGCTGAGGTAAAAAATCTTCAAAAAGAATTAGATGAACTTGATACTGTATTCACATTATCTCGTTTAACTGAATTAACTATTTTGGCTAATAAGATTAATAATTTAAAACCTGCTGAAAAGACAATTCTTGATTTAACTAACCTAAATACATTAAAGGTTTCATATCAAGAATATCTAGATTCATTAGCTCCAACTATTGAAGGAGTTGATGAAGTAGTTTCCGGTTCATTTAATTATCTTGGTGTTGCAGTAGTAGCATTAACAACACTTACTGCTTTAGCTGCTTTAGCTTTAGTAAAGAAGTTTTAATTAGGAGGTCTAAAGAAATGAAAATGAAAAAATATTTAGCATTAGCATTATTTGGTCTTGTTGCTTTAACCTCTTGTGGTGGCGAAGAACCTACTGATACTAATTCTTCTACAACCACTCAAACAGTTACTACACCTGATACAATTTCTACAGTTTCTGATTTTTCAAATGCTATTAAAAATGGGTTAAAAGATGTATTTACAGTAACTACAAATGCTGTTATGAAAGATGGAGAAACAATTGTATATAAGAATGACACTAAGATTACAATAACTAATTCTGAGACTTTATCTGGTTCCTCAGTAGTAGATAGATATTCATTAAATCAAAACTTTAAACTTGAAAAGAAGACTAAAACTACATATTTTGAGAATTTAGATTCAAATAATTTATTTGGATATAATTTAGATGATTCTTATTTTGTAACCAAAACAGTTGATGAAAATTCCTTAATTGGAACTATAAAGCCAGAATCAGCTCAAGCCTTCTTTAATAGTACATCAGTAGATGTTTCAGAGCCTATAAGTGTAAGTTTTGTTTTAAATAATAAGAAACTATATTCAATTACTATTAATTATAAGTCTCTTGACAAAGATGTATCAGTTTCTTCTTTATATACATATAAATAAGAAGAAATAATTACATGATATTTATGAAAGAATATGAAAATCAATTTAATCTGATTTTCATATTCTTTTTTTTGTTTTATTGTGTTAAAATTATTTCATATTAGTTATTTGGAGGTTTATATGAAAATAATTCATACCGCTGATCTTCATATAGATTCGCCACTATCTTTAGATTTAAATCCAGCATTTCAAAAGGATAGAAAAAGAGAACTTTTATATAATTTTGAAAGACTAATAAATTATGCAAATGATAATGGTGTTCACATTATATTAATATCTGGAGATTTATTTGATGACAATAAAATTTCACTAAAATCACAATCATATGTTTTAGGCTTAATTGAGTCTAATTCTAATATAGATTTTTATTATACTGCTGGTAATCATGAAGAGGAGGCTTACCTTTCCTCGCTTGAAAAATATCCTAACAATTTAAAAATATTTACTAATACGTGGTCAACCTTTAGCTATGAGGAATTTGATATAACTGGAATTAATTACAATGAGGTTAGTAAAAAATATTTATATGATTCTTTATCTTTAAAAAAGGATAAAATTAATATTGTAATTATGCATGGAGCTTTAACAGGAGAAAATAAAATAGATATTTCAAAGCTTAAGGATAAAAATATAGATTATTTAGCACTAGGACATACTCATCAATATCAATGTAAACCACTAGATTCAAGAGGTGTTTATGTTTATCCTGGTTGTCTTGAAGGTTTGAATTTTAATGAAACTGGGGTAAAGGGTTTTTCATTAATTGAAATTAATGATTATGAACTTAAATCCTCTTTTATGCCTTATTCAATTCGAACAATTCATGATATCAAAATCGATATTTCTAAATGTGATTCATGGAATGATATTGAAATATTGACATTAGATACAATTAAAGATATCCCAAATCAAGATATTGTTCAGGTTAGATTAGTTGGTAGCTATTCTTTAGAGATAAATAAAAACTTAGAATCTTTAGAAGAAAAAATAGCTTTATTATTTTATTTTTCAAGATTAATTGATGATTCAAAATTTACAATAAATATGAAAAAATATGTTAACGATGTTTCTCTTAAGGGAGAATTTATTAGAAATGTAATGAATTCAAATTTATCACAAGAGGAAAAAGTAAAAGTAATAGAATATGGAATTAAAGCTTTAATAAAGGAGGCAAAATAATATGAAAATATTAAGTCTCTACATTGAAAGCTTTGGTAAAATAAAAGATTATTCCTATGATTTTTCAAATAATTTAAATTCATTTTATCAAGAAAACGGTTGGGGAAAAACTACATTAACAGTATTTATTAAATCTATGCTTTATGGTTTAAATAATGAAGATAGAATAAAATATACTCCATGGAAAAGCCTATCAAGTTTTGGAGGATTATTAATAATTGAGGCTAAAAATAAAAAATACCGAATCGAAAGACAATTTAATCCTAAAAACATAGATTTAGATTCTTTTCATATCTATGATATAGATTTAGGAAAAGAACTTAAAAATATTGATTCTAATGTTGGAGAAAAGTTTTTGAATTTAAATTCAACTTCTTTTGAAAGAAGTGTATTTATTCCAGAAGAGAAGATTGATGGTGGCTTCGGAAGTGATATTGAGGCTAAGCTTGCCAATTTGATTGGAGGTACTAATGATTCTGAAAGCTTCGATAAAGCTTGTGAGATTCTTAGTAATAGAATGAATCAAATTAAACTAAATAATAAAAAAGGCATTATCTGTGATAAGAAAAAGAAAATGGCTGCAATTGAAAGTGAAATTGATGATTGTATTGCCAAGGTTGCAGGTATAAGTTTAATTCAAGAGGATTTAGAAATTAAGAATAAAGAACTAATTAAGCTTAATGAAAAGAAAAGGACAATTAGTAAGCAAATCATTAATTATTCAAAATCACAGGATATGCAAGCTAAATATGCTGTTTTAAAGAAATATGAGGATGATGTTAAGGCTACTAAGGAAAAACTAAATTCAAATAATGAAATATTTAATGGTAATTCTTTGACTCAAGAGGATTTATTGAGTGTTAAGAATCAATATAAAAAATTAACTAGCTTAAAGACAGCAGCTGAATTTGAAAAAGAAAAAAACATTAATGTTTATGAAAGACTACAACAATTAGAAGAAACTCTTTCTAAATATGACCTTCCTACATCTATAGATATTGCAAATATCAGTAAAAAAATTGAAAAATTAAATAATATCAAAGGTGTATTATCTGCCCATGAGGAAGAGCCTGTTCATCATAAGCCTGTATTAGGAATATCATTTACAATTATAAGCTCTATTATCTTATTAATTGGTGTTGGATTATTTGTATATTCATTCTTTAGTTCTTATAAGGATAATTTTTTATTGTCAGGAATTTGCGTAATGGTAGCTGCCACTTTAGGTTATGTATTATCTATTGCATTTTTCTTAATAAATGCTAATAAAAATCAACCTAAATATAATGATAAGGTTAAATCATATGATTATGAGCTTCGTTCAACAGAAGAAGAAATTAGAACCTTTTTCTTTAAGTATCATTTATATTCAAATGATTATACAAATAACCTATTTATTGTAAGAAGCAATGTTCAAAAATATACTGAATTAAAGGCTGAGTATGATTTAATCGATCATGAAGGTGGTAATAGAGAAAAGAAAATAGAAGAATTAACTAAAGAAATTAATTTATTCTTAGCAAAATTTAAAACTACTGCATTAACAATAGAAGAAAGAATTGGAGAATTAAATACTCATTTAAGAAATAAGATTGATATAGAAAATAATTTAAATTTAAAAATAAATTATATTAATAAATATATTATTGAAAATAAATTAAATGATACTAATAAATTTGAAGCAGTTGATATTAATCAATTAAATAGCGAAATAGAAAGAATTGATAATGAAATTGCAATTATTAATGAAGAAAAAACTAAGGATGCAAATGAAATTATCGAATTCGAGGTTGATGTTGAAAAGCTTGACGAATTAAAATGTAATTATGAGGAGTTAAAGAAGGAAGTAGATGCTTTAGAGAATGAATATAGAATTCTTGAATTAAGTATCAAATATTTAACAAATTCTCAAAATGCTTTATTAAAGAGATATGTCCAGCCAATGAAGGATAGTGTCAATAAATATGTTAATCAAATATTTAAGAATATTGATTATAATATTGATACTAGCTTCAAATTTCAATTCTCTACTGAGGATGGTTTAAAGGATTTAACTAATTTTTCTCGTGGTCTTCAATCTATTATTTCTATATGTATGAGATTTGCACTTATTGATTGTTTATATCCTAATGAAAAGCCATTTATTATTCTAGACGATCCATTCGTAAGTTTTGATGATGAAAAGCTTAGATTAGGTAAAAAAATAATTAAAGATATTTCCAGCAAGTATCAGATAATATATTTCACTTGTCATAAATCAAGACAGATTTTAATGGACAAAAACTAACATTTTGTTCCTCAATTAAATATTTATATTTAAATAATATATCTTCAATGATATAATATTTCTAGGAGGTAAAATTTATGAAAAAATATTTATCATTAGCATTAGCTGCATTTTCTTTCATTTTAACTGCATGTATCTTTTTGACAATGATGGGTTCTGCAGTTGATGGAACAATTTTTAACAAGACTTCAAGTATTGCATCTTGTTATGATTTAATTAGTAATGGTGGAGCATTATATATTGTTGCATTAATATTATTAATTTTATCATTAGTAGCTATTGCCTTAGTAATTGGAGTAGAAGTATTAAGAAAGGATTTAAGTTGTAAGAAATATATTTATTATTTAGCAGCTGGTTTATTAGTTGTTACAGCAGTATTCTTCTTCTTAGCTGTTCCTTGCTTCAATTCATTAACAGAAATTGAAGGAGTTCAATTAGGATCTTATGCTAATCCATCATTAAGTGCTGGTGCAGTATTAAGTGCAGTATTTGCTCTTATTTCAGCTGTAGTAATGGGAATCACTCCATTTGTAGAAGCAAAATTTAATTAATTAGAGCTTGAGTATATCATAAGTTTGATATACTCTTTTTTTTTGTATGAAATTTTATATTTTATTTATACTAATATTGAGAGGATGTAATAAAATGAAATATAAAATGAAAAGAATAATTAAGGATGATTCTAAGCCTATTGAAGAAATGGGTGAGAAAATAATAAAGCCTGAGAAAATAATTAAAGCTTCAATAGATACTGAGGTATCTAATGAAATATGGATATATGATGAAAGAGATACTAATTTGTATAATCAGAATTAATTTTTTCTTTCACTATGTCAATATTTGTTGTATAATAATCCTAATTGAAGGAGGAAATTATGACAAATTATACATTAATTAAAGAAGAATACATAGATCAAATCCAATCAAAGGTTAGTATCTATTCACATAACAAAACAAAAGCTAGAGTATGTACAATTGAAAATGATGATAGAAATAAGGTGTTTTCAATTGCTTTTAGAACAGCACCGATTAATTCTACAGGATTAACTCATATTCTTGAGCATTCTGTTTTATGTGGCTCTAAAAAATATCCAGTTAAAGATCCCTTTGTTGAATTGGTTAAAAGTTCATTAAATACTTTTTTAAATGCTTTTACTTTTCCAGATAAAACAATGTATCCTTGTGCTAGTCAAAATGATAAGGATTTTAAAAATATTATGAGTGTTTACATGGATGCAGTATTTTACCCTCGTATTCATGATTTTGAAGAAATCTTTTTACAAGAGGGTTGGAGATATGATATTAAGGATCCTAATGATGATATAAAAATAAATGGTGTTGTTTATAATGAAATGAAGGGTGCATTTTCTGACCCACAACAAGTATTATATAGAATGATTATGCATTCTTTATTCCCAGATACTCCATACGGATTTGAATCAGGAGGAGATCCTAAATATATTCCAGATTTATCATATGAGCAATTCAAAAAATTCCATAGAGATTTTTATCATCCATCAAATTCCTTTATTTTTGTATATGGAGATTGCGATATGAAGGAAAGACTTGAATGGATGGATAAAGAATATTTATCTCATTTTGAATATAATCCATTTGATACAAGAATTCCTTACCAAAATACCTTTGATAAGCCTCATTATGTCTTAGATTATTATCAGGTTGATGAAGCATCATCCTTAGATGATAAATCATTTATATCTTATAATATAGCTTTACCAGATAGTAAAAATATGAAGCTTATGTTAGCTTTAGGTATTTTAACTACAGTAATACTAGATAATCCAGGTGCCCCTTTAAAACAAGCAATTTTAGATAATGAAATTGGTGATTCAGTTGATTCGATGTTTGATGATGGTTTAATTCAACCTATATTTTCAGTAATTGTTTCAAATGCTAAAAAGGATTCAATTAATAAGTTAATAGAGCTTGTAGAATCTGAACTAAGAAAATATGCTAATGAAGGATTAGATCATGAGGCATTATTGTCATTAATAAATTACCAAGAATTTAAATCAAGAGAAGGATTATTTGGTAGATATCCAAAAGGATTATCTATTGAAATGACAATGTTAAATTCATGGTTATATGATGAAGATGATGCATGGAGTAAGGTTAATGATTTACCATATTATGATGAATTGAGACGTTCTGTTGATGAAGGGTATTTTGAACAAATTATTAAAGATTATTTATTAAATACAAATCATAAAGCCTATATTACTTTAGCTCCTTCTTATGATGCAAATAAAAAAGAAGAGGAAGCTTTAAAAAATAAATTGAAGGAATTTAAGAAATCACTATCAAGTGATGAATTAGATTCTCTTATTAAGAAAAATGAAAGATTAAATGAATATCAAAATTCTTTAGAAACTAAAGAAGCATTAGATACTTTACCTAAGCTTGAACTTGAAGATTTACCACTTGAACCTGAAAAATTAAATCTAGAGATATTTGATAATAAATATAAATCTTTAGTTTCAGAATATTATACTAATGGTATTTGTTATATTAAATATTTCTTTAATATAGATCATATTGGAAAAGAAGATGCCCAATATTTGGCTTTAGCCTCAACCCTATTATCATTAATGTCTACTAAAAATAGAGATTATAAGAATTTGAATAATGAAATTCAAAATAATACTGGTGCGGTATCATTTTTAACTACTCCTTATCATGATAAAAATAATGAATCAAGATTCCAATTTGTATGCTATTTTTCAGCATTAGGAAATAAGCTTAATGATGCTAATGAATTAGTTTCTGATATTTTATTTAATACTATTTTTGCCGATTATAAGAGATTAAAGGAATTAATTAATGAGCAAGCAGTAAATTTGGAAATGGGTGTATCAGGTAAGGGACATGTTGTAGCCTTAACTCGTGCTTTAGCTGGTGTAGATGAGGGTAATTATTTAGCAGATTTGACATCTGGAATAGGATATTTAGATTTTATTAAAGATTTAGCTAATAATTTTGATTCAAAGAAAGAAGAAATAGTAGCTAAACTAAATGATTCTATTAAGAAAATATTATCTAAGGAAAGATTTACATTGGGGTTTGTTGGACAAAGAGATTTCTATGAAGCTAATCTAAATGTTTTTGATAAATTTTATAGTTCATTAAGTGATAATATTGTTAATTTAGAAGAAAGCTACACTCCATTTAGGGTTAGTGAAGGAATTGTTGCTCCATATAATGTAAATTATGTATCTAGAGCAGGCAAAACTGATATTCCTTTTAATGGGGCTAATTTTGTTTTAAATAATGCCTTGGGTATGGATTATTTATGGAATGAAGTTAGAGTTCATGGTGGTGCCTATGGCTGTATGGTTAGAGCTACTAGATATGGTACAATTGGATTTACTTCATATCGTGATCCTGAGGTTAAAAAAACAAATGAGACCTATGAAAAGGTAATTGATTATATTAAAAATTTCAATTTTAATGATGAAGAATTATTGAAATTCAAAATTGGTGCGATTGGTTCATTAGATAGTGTATTACACCCATCTAATAAGGGATTCCAAGCTCAATCATTATACTTCCAAGGAATTACATATTTAGATGAATGTAAATATCGTAAGGAACTTATTTCAGCTACTAATGATGATATAAAAGCTTTAAGTAAAAATTACCAAGAAATGTTATCATATAATAATATTTGTGTTATTGGTAATAAGGATAAAATAGAGGTATTTAAGGATAGTTTAGATAATATAAGACCATTAGTCAAATAAAAAATTGGGATGATTATTCATCCCATTTTTATTTTACCTCATAGGTCCAATTGAATTTATCTTCAATTATTCCATTTTGAATTTGAGTTAAGGTGTCATATAGCATTTGAGAAATATTACCAATAGAATCACTATGAAAAAATACTTCATCTTTATATGCTAGAGTACCAATAGGAGAAATTACAGCTGCAGTACCAGTGCCGAAAGCTTCTGTAAGCTTATGAGCTTTTGAAGCTTCAATTAATTCATCTATAGATAGATGTCTTTCTTCTACAGTATATCCCTTGCGTTTCAATAGTGTAATAATAGAATCTCTTGTAACGCCTGGTAATACAGAACCTTCAAGTGGTGCTGTTATAATTTTACCATCAATAACGAACATAGCATTCATTGTGCCTACCTCTTCAACATATTTGTGATGAACTCCATCAAGCCATAAAACTTGAGAATACCCCTTCTTTTCAGCCTCAATTTGAGCTAAAATAGATGCAGCATAATTGCCACCACATTTTGCGAATCCTGTACCACCCTTAACCGCTCTTACAAGTTCATCTTCAACATATATTTTTACTGGTTTTAAGCCTTCCTTATAATAGCTTCCAACTGGTGATAAAATTACCATAAATTTATAATGGTCTGCATCGTGTACTCCTAGTTTAGGTTGATACGCAAACATAAATGGTCTAATATATAAAGAAGTATTAGGTAGAGTAGGAATCCAATCAGAATCAAGCTTTACTAAATCATTAATTGCTTGAATGAAATCCTCTATTGGTACTTCTGGCATATATAATCTTTTGTTAGAATTTTGAAATCTTTTAGCATTCATATCAGGACGGAATAATAATATTCTATTATCCTTAGTTTTATATGCCTTTAATCCTTCAAAAGTTTCTTGAGCGTAATGTAATACTAATGCGGCAGGATCAAATGAAATTGGAGCATATGGAATAATTTTTGCATCAACAAAGCCCTTATCTCTATACCAATCCATCATAAACATATGATCAGTATAATACTTTCCAAAGCCTAAATTATTCATATCAGGCTTTTCTTTTTTATTTACTGCATATTCATATTTAATATCAAGCATTTTAATCTCTCCTTTTAAAAAAATATGTTACTATTATACTCAAAAATTAATACTAATAAAATAAAGTATTTGTATTTTTTCATATTTTTTTTTATAATATCCTCGTGAGGTATAATATGGATAATTTTTTTTATAATATATTAGCAATCATTGCTGGAATAGAAATGATAATATGTATGATTATAAATATTAAAATCGACAAAAAAATCTATACAATAACTTCAATAATAATAGGAGTGATTTTGTTATTAACAGGAGCCTTTGGTTTTATTGTTCCAAAAAATTTAAGTTTTATTACAATTATTATATTATTAGTACTTGCAATAATATTTGTTATTCTAACCTTAACTTTAGGTAAAAAAACAAGAATTAAAAAGAAAAAATAATACAATAAATATCATAATAATCAATTTATTTTTAATTAATCTAATAATTGAAATATCATCATCAATAGATAATATTTGAAATATTACTGATAATCCAGTAAATATTAATGATGATATTACAATTATTTTTTTTATTTCTAAATCTAAATTAATATTATTTACTTCATTTAATCCTATTAATATTTCAATATAAGAATTTAATGTTTTTATAGGTATTAACATTAATAAATATCTAAAGAAAATACACATTCCTAAAATTGAAAATATAGCCTTAAATGCAGAATATATTCCATCCTTAATAATTAATATTGCTTTATTTTTTATTGGACTAAATTTATATTCACTATTTATTTTATTTATAATTCTAAAATAAATAATAGATAATAAAATATATATTATTAGATATAATATACTAATATTAAATTTATTTAAGATGAATATACTATAAGATATTGATAACATAGAAAATGAATAGATAATATTATAGCCTTCATTTTTACTAATTTGATTATTTTTTATTGCATTAATTATTAGTATTGTAGAAGAGGGAGCCCCTATTAGAATAGACGATATTATTAATCCTAAAGATATAGGGGATGATATATTAAATAACCTTTTAAATAAAGGATATATTTTAATTAATAACAATTGATAATAATAATTATTATTAATTAAATATAATAGGAAAATACTTGGAAATAAAATTGGATAAATTGTAGAAAAAAAAGTAATAGAGGTATTTATTATAATTTCTTTAGATAAATCTTGATTGATTAAGGTAAAAATAAATATTATTAAGTATAAAATTATCATTATAATCACATTAATATTTATTCATTATATTTATTATTTATACTTTCATTTGAATAATTAATTTAAATAAGCATAAGGTTATAATGGTGATTTAAATGCTAATTTTAGCTAAATTATATTCTTCATTAAATATTTATCAACAATCTCATTATAATATAAAAGATTATTTAAAATACTATTCTAATAACATTATATTTTATTTCTTAATTCCTTTATTAATCTCATTATTATATTTTATTAATCATTATTTATTTATTGTTTTAGATTTATATTCGTTATTATTTTTTATTTTTAAGGTTAAATTAAAATTTACTAAGAGAGTATTAAAAATTATTATACTATCATTTTTATTATTTCCTATATTATTGATACCATATTGTTTATTTATCTTTATCTTTTTTGAATTTTTATTAATACCTATTTATCTAATTGAATATTATTTTATAGAATATCCAAGAGTCAAAAAGACAATTACTAAAGCTAAAAATAAATTAAATAATTATTATGGTACTATTATTGGAGTTGTAGGTAGTGCTGGTAAAACAACTACTAAAAATTTTATAGCTGATATTTTTCATTCAATTAAAACCCCTAAAAGCTATAATACTTTATTAGGTATTTCAAATTATATAAATGATACTTATTTATACACAGATAATGTTGTTATTGAAATGGGAATATCTAAAATTAATGATATGGATTCTTTAGTAGAGCTTGTAAAACCAAAGGTAGTATTTTTAACTAATATTTTACCTATGCATATAGATGGATTAAAAAATATAGATGTAATTTATCAAGAAAAGCTAAAAGCTTTTAAATATGCAAATGTTAGTGTTTGTAATTTTGAATCTGAATATATAAGAAATAATTTTTCTAATCCAACTATTTCTTATGGCTTTAATCATGGAGATTATAGAGCTAAAAATATAAATAATAATAATTTTGATTTATTTTATAAAAATAATTATGTTACTACAATATATTCTAATTGTAATAGTAAATTAGAAATATTAGATTTGTTAGGAGTGTTAGCTTATTATCATTATTTAGGTAAAGATTTTAATAATATCAAACTAGAATTATTAAATTTATTCCATGAAAAAAATAGACTAGAAATTAAAGGAAATAATAAACATATTATTTTAGATGATTCCTATAATTCAAATATTTTAGGCTTTAAGGAGGCATTAAAGAAAAATAGTATTAATGGAAGAAGAATACTAATTACTCCAGGAATAGTAGAATTAGGAATTTATAATAAAGAAATTAATAAGGAATTAGCATTATACATAGCAGGATATATAGATGATGCCATAATTGTAGCTAATAAAAGATTATATTTAGAATTAAAAAAATATCAAATTAATGTATATAATGTCATAAGCTTTAAGGAGGGCTATAAATTATATAAAAAAATAATGTCAAATTATGAAAAAACTTCATTATTAATTGAAAATGATTTGCCTGATATTTATAGGAGGAGATTATTTATATGAATTTAGGTATTTTATTTGGTGGTAATTCATTAGAACATGATATTTCAATAATATCTGCATTTCAGCTTAAGAATAAGCTTAGTAAAGTATTTAATGTTGTAATGATTTATTGTGATTTTGAAGCTAATATTTATAATGTAAGTAAAAATAAGCTTGATGATTTTAAAAAGGATAAAAATAAATTTAAAAAAACTAGATTTGTTAATGGTGGAATAAAAAATAAAAAAATAGATTTAATGGTTTTAATAGGTCATGGAGAAAATAGTGAGGATGGAGTATTTGCAGGATTGATGAGGTTTTATAATATTTGTTTTTTAGGTAGTGATATTTTTGCATCTAGCTTATCTATTGATAAATGGAATTCTTATTTATTTTTAAGAGAAGAAATACCATTTATTAATAAGATTAGTTATAATAAGAATGATTATATTAATAAAAAAGAAATCCCATTTATGCCTGCAATAATTAAGCCGAGATTTGGAGGATCCTCTATTGGTATAGAAATTTGTAATACAAAAGAAGAACTAGATAAATTACTTATTAAAGAATTGAATGATTATAATGAATTAATAATAGAACCATTTATGAATAATATTGAAGAATACACTCAAGCTGTATCCCATAATTATATTTCAAAAATAGAAGTAATAAAAAAGAAGGCGTATTATAGTTTTGAATCTAAATATACTAATGATAATAAATTTATATTAAAAGACTATATTGTTGATTCTAAATTGAATGAACTATCAAAAAAAATTTATAAATTAATTAATGCGAGTGGAATTATTAGAATTGATTATTTTAAAATAAATGATAGATATTTTGTAAATGAAATTAATACTTTGCCAGGGGCACTTGCTTCATATTTATTTGATAATTTTGATGATGTTATTTTAGATGAAATGAAATATTCATTTAACAATAAAGTCATTAAATATAATTCATTAAAATTTCTTAAAAATTCAAATATTCAAAAATAATATAGACAATAAAATTAAATAATAGTATAATTTTTAGCAAAAGGGGTGTTATTATGATGAATACTGGTTATAAAACAGTAACAAATGGTAAAAGATTTTTAGTTTTCTTTTTAGATTTTTTCTTTTTAGGATTATTAACTTCAATAATAGTTATGGTTATTGAAATGATATTTATCGGTTCTGTTGAAGGCTATATTAGCTATAATGATGCATCAATTAGACTTCAAGAAGCATTTTATAATTACTTATTGTCTGATGTGGATAATGTAGAGGCATTTTTAGCTGAATATGAAGCAGTTATGCCTTCACTAATGTTATATGTTACTACAAATTTTATTACTACAGTTGTACTATTTATATTATATTTTATCGTGATACCAATGCTTAATCCAAAATGTCAGACTCTTGGAAGACTCATTTGTAAGGTTAGAATTGTTTCTACTAATACAAAAGATCTTTCTAAAGGAAGAATTGTAGGACGTGAGTCAATGAGCTTTTTATGTTATCAATTAATACCAATTGTAGGATTAATAAGTGGTATTATGGCATTATCTAATCAAGAATCACTAGTTGATAAGGCTAGTAAAACTAGAATGGTTAATGATGAGGTAATTGATGATACTTTTGATGATGTTGAATTTAAAGATGAAAAAAATTGGTCTGAAATAATAAATGCAAAATTTGATGATGTTACTGATTCAACTAATAATGAAGAAGTGAAAGAAGAAAATAATACTGGTTCTGAATCAGAGGACGAATATAAATTTCTATAGGTGTTTATGAGAGCGTTAGTTCTTTATATTAAGGATTTATCTATTAAAAATGAACTATTTAATATTTTATATTCCTTAATTGGCAATCATTCAAAGCATATTGAAAATAAAGGAATGGATATCTTTTATCATAATTATGATAATGATGATGAAATAAGAAGTCTATTTTATTCTTTATCAACAGAATTTATGATTTCTATAAAAGGATATTATAGTAGAAATTTAGATATAGAAAGATTAAATGAAGAGATAAATTTAATTACTCCTTTACTTAATAATGCTGAATTTGATATATATAATATAAAAACTATTATTCCATATTTTAAGGATAATAATGATAAAAAGAAGCTTTTAAATTATATTATTTCAAATAGTGGAATTTCTAAAGAATTTATAAAAGAATTTGCTGAATGTGATTTAAATGTTAGTCTCGCAAGTAAAAGGATGTTTGTTCATCGTAATACTATGATATATAAATTAGATAAATTTTATGAAATTTCTAGTTTTGATTTAAGACATTTTGTTGATACTTATTTATTATATTCTTTAATAGTATATTAAGCTTTATCACTCATTTGATGAAGCTTTTTATTTTTTGTGCAATTTGCACATAGAATACGCTTTCAAATAGTTATATAATAGCATTAGAAAGTATGGAGGTAATATTTTATGGCAACTTTAGATTTAAATCATATTAATAAAATTTATCCTAATGGTGTACAAGCAGTATTCGATTTCAACCTACATATTGATAATGAAGAATTCATTATTTTCGTAGGTCCATCTGGTTGTGGTAAATCTACAACATTAAGAATGATTGCTGGTCTTGAGGATATTTCAAGTGGTGATTTCTTCATTAATGATGTAAGAATGAATGATGTTTCACCTAAGGATCGTGGTATTGCGATGGTATTCCAAAGCTATGCATTATATCCACATATGACTGTTTATGACAATATGGCATTTGGTCTTCAATTACGTCGTGTCCCTAGAGAGGAAATTGCTCAAAGAGTTATGAAGGCTGCAAAAATATTAGGACTTGAGCCTTTTATTAGACGTTATCCACGTCAATTATCAGGTGGTCAATGCCAACGTGTTGCGTTAGGACGTGCTATCGTTCGTAATGCAGATGTATTCTTACTAGATGAACCACTATCTAACCTAGATGCTAAATTACGTGTAACAATGCGTGGTGAGTTAACTAAGCTTCATAAGCAATTAGGCTGTACAACTATTTATGTAACACATGACCAAATTGAGGCTATGACAATGGCTGATAGAATTGTTGTTATGCGTGATGGTAGAATTCAACAAGTTGGTACTCCAAGAGAGATTTATGATGCACCATCAAATGTATTCGTAGGAGGCTTCATTGGTACACCTCCAATGAACTTCATTCATGGTACATTAAAGGATAATGGTACATTTGTATCTTCTAAGGGTAATTATACTATTCGTATTCCTGAAGGAAAACTTAGATATGCTCGTGAATTAGGATATGAAAATAGAGAGGTTATTTTTGGTATCCGTCCAGAGGATGTATATGATGAGCAAAATCCAACAATGATGCAAACATATCCAGGTGCAATTGTTGATATTACTGTTGAAATATCAGAACTACTTGGTGCTGAAACTAACATTTATACTTCAATTGATGGTGACCCTATTATTGCATCAGTTCCATCTCGTGATGATTTAGCTCCAGGACAACCATTAAAGCTAGTTATAGATATGAATCATTGCCATTTATTTGATGCAGATACTGAAGAAATTATTAATGAGAATAGTAAGCCAGTATCTCATGATATAGATTTATAATAAACTCATCTCTAGCATAATTCTAGAGATGTTTTTTTGAGACTTGTTTTTTTAATGATGAAAATTTAGTTTACATTTTTAATTCATTATTATATAATTTTAGAAGAAGGAGGAATAGTCTATGCTTAAATATGTTTTTGATACACAACTATTAATTGCTGGAGAAAATCTATCTGAGGATGATATTATCGATTATATTACTGAAAATATTGAAGGAGATTGTTTATTAGCTGTAGGAGATGAAGATTTAATTAAAATTCACTTTCATACAAATACACCATGGAAGGTTTTAGAATATGCTTCTACATTAGGAGAAATTCACGATATTGTTGTAGAAAACATGGACCGTCAAGAACGAGGCTTAAAGGGATAAAATATATATGCTATGCAATATGCATAGCTTTTTCTTTAAACTATATATAAATTGACAAGAAAACGTTTTTTTGCTATAATTACCACATAAGGAAGGTGAGTAATCATATGAAAAATATAAATGAATTAAAATATTTTAAAAATTGTTATTCTGATCATATAATTGATTATCTTACTGGTACTTTAAATAAAGAAAATTTATTCTATTATATTCAAAATTTGGTTGATAATAAAAAAGAATTTTCATTATTTTTTATTGATGTTGATGAGTTTAAAAAAATAAATGATCTAAAGGGTCATTCTTATGGAGATTTTATGCTAAAAAGCATAATTGATGTTATATCAACTGCTATAGAGGATAAAGCAATCATTGGTCGTTTTGGTGGCGATGAGTTTATGGTTGTGGCTGAGAGTCTAACTGGGTATGATGATACATGGAATTTTGCAAGAAATATTTGTATGGCTGTAAGAAAATTTTCTAAGGAAGAGGCTTTAAAAAATGGTGGTTTATTTTGTTCAATTACAGTTGGAGTAGTAAGATTCCCAATTGATGCATCAAATATAAATGATCTTATTAAGATTGCTGATAAAGCTTTATATAGAGGGAAAAAGAAGGGTAGAGATTGCTTCGTCATCTATAATCCAATTCTTCATGGACAAATAAATACTGATACTCAATATCAAATAGATTTAATATCAATTGTTCAATATTGTTATCATGAATTTACCACATATACTGATTCTTTAGAAAATGCTTTAGATAGAGTTGAATTATTTTTATCTAATAATTTTATGATTGATTCTTTGATAATTAATGATATAATAAATTCGAAATACTATTATCATATTGATGATCTTAATAATTCTATTAATAAGGATAATTCCATTAAAATTAATAATAGTATTTATGATAATATATTTGTTGGTTCTGAAAATATTATCACAATTAATTCTAGAGAGTATATTAAGGAAAAGCATCCAATTCTTTTTGAATTATTAGTGAAAACAGATATAAGAGGACTAATGCTTATTAAGCTTAATTATACTGATGGAAGTCCCTTTTATATACATATTAATTCTCAACGTGCAAGAATTTGGTCTCGTGATGAGCAATTAATATTTTTATCAGTATTTCAAATTTATAGTTTAGTAAAAAATATTAAATAGTATATTTAGATATACTATTATTTGCTCTCTTAGTACATCGGTAGTACGTGGCCATGGTAAGGCTAAAAGGCAAGTTCGATTCTTGCAGTGAGCACCATATAGAAAAAATGACTTTGATATTATAAATCAAAGTTTTTTTATATAAATAAGTTATTTATTCTTATACAAATATAAAATTTTTAATGATAGAAATCTTGATGATCTGATATTATTTAGAAAAAGATACCGAAATATTATTAACATAATTATAGAACAGCACTTTATTTCAGGGCATAATTATCAAATTATTTAAGGA
>CAMEJG010000017.1 GCA_945919465.1 uncultured Anaeroplasma sp.
TACAGTAGTAGAAATTGGTACTCAAGCCTTCTATTATTCAGATATCACATCAGTAACATTTGAAGAAACACCAGAGGGTGTAGATGAGGTAGCATTAACATTAGGAGAAAGATGTTTTGCAAGCTGTTATGATTTAACAACAATAACACTACCAAAGAGACTTCAAAGCTTATCTACTGGTTACGATCCTAGCACATATAGTCCAAAAAATTCATTTGCATATTGTAGCTATCTTGAAGAAATTAATATTGAGGATGGTTGTGAAGCATATAAGAGTGTTGAGGGTGTTGTATATGATAAATTAGGAACTGAACTTATTACTTGCCCTGCTGGTAGAAGTGGTGAATTCGTAATTCCTGCTGCAGTAACAACAGTTAAGGAATTTGCATTTAGAAGCTGTTCAAAGATTACAAAGGTTGTTGTACCTGCATCAGTGACTTTAATAGAAAATAATGCCTTTGAATATTGTTATGATTTAGAAGAAGTAGTATTTGAAGAGGCTGATAATCCAGAAATTGCTGATTTAACAATTAAAACTAAAGCATTCTATTCTGATGATTTATTAGAATTAACATTCCCTAAGCATTTACGTACAATTGAATCATATGCATTTGGTGGAAATTCAAGATTAAAGACTGTTACAGTTAATAGTGAAGGTAAATTAAGTTTTGGAACTGGTGTAACATCTGATGAATCATCATATGGCTATAGCTATAGCTATGTAACAACAGTAAATCTTTCAGATACTGCATCATTGTTTGACGTTGCAGGTGTATTCAATGGTTCAAATAATAAACTAGCAACAATTAATGTATCAGCTAATAATCAATATTACTATATGAATCAAGATGATGGAGTATTATACAATAAGGAAGTAACAAAGATTTTATATTATCCATTAAATAAGAAGGGTAACTTTACATTACCAGAAACTGTTACTGAAATTTCCGCTAACGTATTTACTGGTAGAGATTTTGTTACATTTACAGTAGGAAAGAATGTAGAATTTATTGGTGAAAATGCCTTTGGAAAATGTTTATCATTAAAAGAAGTAGTATTTGAAGAGGGTAGAGAAAAGGATTTAGTAATTGATAAATTAGCATTTAATAATTGTTCAGCATTAGAAAAAGTACACTTACCTGAAAAAACAGTATCAGTTGGTGATAAGGCATTCTATTATTGTTCAGTATTAAATGACGTTGTATTACCTTCTACATTAGCTACAATGGGTAGTCAAGTATTCTATTATTGTAATGATCTAAAGTCTATTACACTACCTGCAGGATTAACTCAGGCTGGTTCTTATGTAGGAGCCGGTAGTCAATTTGATATTTTCTATTATTGTTATAATCTAGAGGAAGTTAATGTAGCTTCTGAAAATACTGCTTTTGCATCAGTTGATGGAATCGTTTATGAAAAAGATGAAAATGGTGTTATGAAGACATTATGTTTTTCTCCATTCGGAAAAGCTGGTGAGGTTGTAATACCTAATACAGTTAATTATATAGCTACAGAAGCCTTCTATTATAACCAAAATGTTACAAAGATTAGCTTTGAAGATGGCAAATCAGCTGTAAATGCTGAAGGCGTTGAAGGCACATTAGAATTAGGAGATAACATTTTCTATTTATGTAATTCACTAGAAGAAATTAGTTTACCTAATATTACAACTGTTCCATCTTCAATCTTCCAAAATTGCTATTCATTAAAAACATTTGAGGTTCCATATACAGTTACATCAATTGGAAATGAAGCATTCTATGGTTGTAAAGGATTACAAACTGTAACCTTTGAGGCAACTCCTGAAGGTGTTGAAGAAGTTCCACTTACTATTGATTCTGCATCTGGTTCATGGTATTCACCATTTGCATATTCTGGAATTGAATCTATTATATTACCAGAAAGAACAGTAGAAATTGGTAATTATGCATTTGCTTATTGTGAAAATCTAAAAACAACAAATATTCCTTCAAAGATTACAACAATTAGCAAATATTTATATTATTATTGTTCATCTTTAGCAACTGTAGATATTAGTGAAAATGCAAAAATTACAGAAATTGGAATGTATGCTTTTGCATATTCAGGAATTACTTCATTAGCTGTTACTGATGATTTAACAACAATGGGAACTTATGTTTTCTATAGATCTAAGCTTCAATCATTTACATGGCCAAAGACTATTACAACAATTCCTAATTATACATTTGCAGAGTGTGCAGAATTAACTTCATTTAATTTTGGAGAGTCTACTGTTGTTGCAATCGCTGATCATGCATTCCATGGTTGTACAGCATTAACAAGCTTTACATTCCCTGAAACTTTAAAATCTTTAGGAAGTTTTGCTTTTGCATATTGTGAGAAAATCTCAAGCTTTGATTTTGATTCAAACTCTAAGGTTGCTACAATCGGTGATTCTTGCTTTAGCTCAACTGGTATTACTGAATTTGCATTCCCAGTTGTTCATGATGATGAAGGAAAGATTATTCCATTTGCTACTTTAGGCTCTAGTTTACTATCAGGTTGTGATAAGCTTGAAACAGTAACAATTTCTGAAAGTGTTGAATCAGTATCAGGAGTATTTACTGGTGCTTTATTCAAAAATTTAATAATTTCAGAAAATAATCATGAATTCTCTGTAGAAGAAGGAAAACCTGTTCTATATAATAGTGATAAAACAGCTTTAAGATATGTATATGGTAATACATTATCAGGCGAATATACTGTTCCTAGTACAGTATTATCAATTTCTGATTATGCATTTGAGGGACAAACAAATGTTACTAAGGTAAATATCCCATCAAGTGTAGTAGATTTTGGTGAGGGAGTATTTGCACATTGTACTGCATTAACATCAGTTGTATTTGCAAATGATTCTAATTTAACAACAATGGGTAAATATGCATTCCAAGGATGTACATCTTTAACATCTGTTACTTTACCACAAGATCTTGATGCGTTTACTTCCTATATGTTTGAAGGATGTTCTTCATTAGCATCTGTTAGTGCACCAAAAGCTAAAGAGGTTGGTGATTATGCGTTCCAAGGCTGCACAAGCTTAAAGAAGGTTGAGTATTCTAAGCAAGTTACTTATCTTGGTAGTTATGCATTTAATAATTGTAAGTCATTAGAAAGTGCAGTAATTCCTAAGTCAGCAGAGTTAGATTATTCAGTATTTGCAAATTGTACAAAGCTATCTAATGTAACAATTGAAGAGGGTGTTGAATTATTACCTTCTAATACATTCTATAATTGTACTAGTCTTGAGTATATTACTCTTCCTGAATCATTATTAACTATTGATTACAATTGTTTCTATGGTTCTGGATTAGTTTCTATTGAATTACCTGAAAATGTCACTACAATTGGTAGTTATGCATTTGAAAATTGTGAAAAATTAGAATCAATTAAGATGGATTGTGCCGTTAATAACATTAACTATTATACATTTGCATATTGTCATAATTTGAAATCTGTTCAATTACCTTCTGATCTTGAATTCTTAGGTGTTGGTGCCTTTAGAGAGTGTACATCATTAACATCAATTGAATTACCTGAATCATTAAAGGGCATAGGTTATAATACATTCCAAAATACTGGATTAAAATCATTAACAATTCCTGTAAATGTTGAAAAGATTGGTGTTTATTCATTAACAAGTACAATTTCAGATTATACTACTTCTTATTTGGTAGATAGTTGTCCTGATCTAGAAGAAGTTAAGATTGAAAGTAGTAAGCTTGAGGTTATTACTGCATACTCATTCTCTAATTGTCCTAAGTTAAAGTCAATTGAAATTCCAAGTTCTGTAAAGACAATAGCTCAATACTCATTCTATAATTCAGGATTAGAGTCTATTGTTATTCCGGCATCAGTAACAACAATTGGTCAATCAACATTTGCAAATTGTACTAACTTAGCATCAGTCACTATTGATTCTATGCTTGAAACAATAGCTCCAAAAGCTTTTGCAGGCTGTACTTCATTAACAACAATTGAATTGCCAGATACAGTTAAAACAATTGAAGTTAGTGCATTTGAAGGTTCTGGTTTAGAATATTTCGAATCATCTAGTGTCTCTTCATTTGGAAATAATGCATTTAAGGATTGCGCTCTATTAGAGACAGTTTCAGTAACATCAAGTGAATTATCTGAATTATCATCTAATATGTTTGAGGGTTGTTCTTTATTAAGTACTGTAACATTATCAGAAAGCCTAACTAAGATTGGTTCAGAAGCATTTAAAGGCTGTAGTGCATTAGAATCTATTACAATTCCTTCATCAGTAAGTACAATTAGTGATTTAGCATTTGCAAATTCCGGATTAACTGGTGAATTTGAAATTGGAGAAAATGTTACATCATTAGGCTATAATCCATTTGTGGGTTGTGCTAGTCTTAATTTGAAACTAAATAGTAATAATAAGGAATTCAAATTTAATGATGGTTCATTATTCTCTTCTGATAATACATTAATAATCTTTAATCCAACATATGTTGGTGAATTTACAGTCACAACAGATATGTCAGTTAATGGATATGCATTTGCAGGAGTTGAAGGATTAACAAAGATTATCTTAGCTGAAGGTGTTTCTTCAATTACTCCATATCAATTTGGAGGTACAACAAATGTAGAAGAAATAGTATTACCATCTACAATTACTAAGATTCCTTCATATGCATTCTCAGGTGCATCAGTACCTTCATTTGCAATACCATCAACTGTAACATCAATTGATCAATATTCATTCGCATATTGTAATATTAAGAGTGTTACTATTCCTACAACATTAACTGAAATACCTAATTATGCATTTATGGGTAGTTTAGGATTAGAAGAGGTTAAGTTTGTTGGTGAAGATACAAAATTAGAAAAAATTGGTTCAAGTGCTTTTGAAGATTGTGAATCACTAGCTAAAATTAATTTACCATCATGTTTAAAAGTAATAGATGACAATGCATTTGGAAATACAGGATTTGTTAATTTTACATTCCCAGCAAATGTTGAATTAGGATATTCAGTACTTTCAGCTTGTGAAAAATTAGAATATGCTGAATTTGAAGAAGGCTGTAAAACAACTGGTAGCTCTACATTCTATAATTGTACTAACCTAAAAACAGTTAAATTTGCTGATTCAATTACAGAAGTAGGCTATGGAATTTTCTCTGGATGTACAGGAATTGAAACTTTAAGATATCCTGCTGGTGTTGATATAGTTGAGGAAATATTTGATAATGCAGTAATTCAAACATTAATTATTCCTGCATCAGTAAAAACAGTTGGAGGATTTGCATTCTATTATGCAAATATCGGTAATATTGTATTTGAGGGTGAACCTGAAACTATTGAGTATTATGCATTCTATAATACGAAAACTGATAAGCTTGTTATTCCTTCAGGAAGCTTAAAGTCAATTGGATATTATGCATTCTATGGTTGGACATCAGAACAAACAATTTGCTTTACAACTAGTCAAACATCTGTGTATAAGGTTTCTGATATGGGATCATATGGAACATTCTATGGTTGTGATGCAAATATTGTATTTGATTACGTACCTGAAGCTGAATAATATTTTATTAAGGATAAGACTAAAGTTCTTATCCTTTCTTTCTTTATTAAGAAAGATTAATTTTTGATTAATTTTTATGAGATAACAAAAAATTTGTTGAATTGAAAAAAAATATGGAATATAATTTTCCTATAAACATTTTTTTGATTTTACATAAAAATGTATTTACAGGAGGGGCAATATGAAGAAAAAATTATTTACATTCTTTGCTGGAATTTCTGTATTAGGAGCAATTACTTTAGCTAGCTGTGGGGGTCAAGAAGCAACTTCCACTACAAAGCCATCTACAGGTTCTTCGACTTCTGCTACGTCAAAACCAACAGAGGATCAAACATCAGAACTATTCTATAGTAATATAGATAGTAGCTATATCTTTTCAAGATTTGGTTCTAGCTTTACTATGTCTATTAATGGTACTACTTATTCTGGAAAGTGTAGTGTAGCAAATGGAGTATATACACTTACAGCTTCAGGATTAGAAAATTGTACTGCACAATTGGTTGGAAATGTATTAGTAGTAACATTAAATGGTACTTCTTATAATTTCTATAAGAATGTTCAATATTCAGTTACTTTACATATTAATGATGAAACAGAATTAGTTTCTGTTACAAATGGTCATCAATTATCTAAACCTGAGGATCCAAAATTAAATGGATATGTATTTGTGGGTTGGTATAAAGATAGTTTGTATACTGAGATATTTGATTTTGATAATGAAATCGTAACAGAAAATTTAGATTTATATGCAAGATTTGTTGAATCTGATGGTGATACAGTAGAATATACAGTAACATTCGCTGGCTGTGATTTATCACCAGTATCAACATTAGGCGGAGTAGTATATGATTTGCCAACTCTTGTTGATAAGGATGGAAAAAAATTTGTAGGCTGGTGGATTTCAGATACAAATAAAGCTGATATGTTATCACGTCAATATGATGAAGATAAGCTTACAGCTGATACAACTTTATTCCCTGTTTATGATGATGGAGAGATTCATATATCAGTGAATGAGGGAAAAATTAGCTGGAATAGTATGGGTACAGCTAAACAATATGATGTTATAGTTAAAAATCCAAAGGGTGAAGAAATTTCAACAAAAGTAAATGTTACTTCATATGTCTATAATTTTTCTAAGCTTGAAGCGGGACTATATGAAGTTACTGTTAAATGTGGAGATAAGAGCACAACTGCTTATTATGCTCATAATACCCTTTCAAGAGTATCAAAATATGAGATTAAGGATTCAAGTATCTTAATGTTTGCTGAAGTTGAAAATGCAGAAGGATATAAGATTACAGTTGAATGTGGCAATGAAAATCATAATCATACTGAATATGATTTAGGTAATAGCACATTCTTTGATTTCTCAAATTGTCCTATGAAAGAAGGAGGAATCAAATTTACTGTAACTGCATATGCTGATGGTTTTGCATCTTCATATCCTACTACATATGTATTTGATAGAACCCTAGATAAGGTTACTAATGTTTTAGAAAAAGATGGATTTGTTACTTGGACTAAGGTTCCAGGTGCAACTTCATACATAGTTGTTGTTACAACAGGTGATGTTTCAAATACATATAAGCTTGGAGACGTTAATAGCTTAAGTGTAAAAGAATATACTGGTGAAATTACTGTATCAGTAACTCCAGTATCAAATGGATATAATTCTCCAGAGGCTACTTTATATACATTTACAAAGACTGCTTTAGCAGCCCCTACTAATGTTCAAATTAATAATACTACTGTAACATGGGATGAGGTAGCTAATGCTACAGGTTATGTTGTAAAGATTAATGATCAAGAATATACAACTACTACAAATTCATATACAATTGATATTTCATCATTAAGCTCTACTGAAAGCTATAAGGTTAGCGTAAAAGCAGTAGCTAGTGATGCAGCAAACAATTCATATTTTAGCGAAGAAATTCCATTTAATTATCTTCAATTATCTTCACTTGCATATTCAAATGGCTTATTCAGCTGGAATTCAGTTGTCGGAGCTTCTAAATATGGAGTAGTAGTTAATGATCAAGAAGAAGTATTTGTAACTACTTCTGAAGCTGAAGTTCTATTTACTAAAGCAGGTGTTAACACATTAACTGTTAAGCTATATGATGCAAATGGTGAATATGTTTCAGAAAAGTCACTTGAAGTTACGGCATATGAATTAGCATTTAATACATGCACAGGTGATTCTTCTGATGTTATAGAGTCTTTATATTTAGCTAAGGGTGATGAATTAGTATTACCTACTCATTCATACTTAGGTTATGTATTTGCTGGTTGGTATAATTTACCTAACGGACCAGAATATAATGGAAAATTATATGTTGATGGCGATAGTATGCCAGAATCTAATCTTACATTATATGCATATTGGACATCAGTAAAATATACAGTAACCTTAAATTGTGGTGATGGAGCTGAGATTGATGAAAATGAAGCACATTTAAGCTTAAATTCTTATTTCGTATTACCAGTACCAACTAGAACAGCTAATGATGCATTAACATTTGATGGATGGTATACAGATGTAAATGGTAAGGGTGTAAAGATTACTTCTGCATCTGGTGTTTCATTAAATGCATGGGCTTACAAGAGTAATATAACTTTATATGCATCATGGGTAAGATCTATTGCATATGAAGAAATATTAAATAATAATGACGAGGTTGTTGCTTATAGAGCTGTTAAGGGTAGTGATCTTGTTAATTGTACAGAGGTTACTGTACCTGCATACTACAATGGACTTCCTGTAACAGAGTTAGGAAGCTTTAGTGGTTGCATGAATCTTGTTAAATTAAATATTCCTGATACACTTACATTTATTGATACAATAACAAGCTTTGCAGGATGTTCAAGTCTAGAAGCTATTAATGTGTATGAGGTTGAAGAAAGACATGAAATATTCTACACATCATATGATGGTGTATTATATTATAATAATAGTGTTAGTGAAACTGCAGGCTGGGAGGTTAAATTTGTACCATCTAATAAATCTGGAAGATGTGAATTAATGCCTGGCACAGTAAATATTCCTCAAAAGGTATTTGCTGATACAAAGGTTTCTAGTGTATTTATTCCAAAATCTGTTTCTACTATTGGTACTGAGGCATTCTTCTATAGTAAAACATTAAAGGAAGTTAATTTTGAAAATACTCCTGAAAATGAAGAAGCAGTTGAATTATCTATTAATTCACGTGCATTTATCGGTTGTTATGGCCTTGAAACTATTACATTGCCTGCAAGAACAGTATATATTGCAGCAGGTGTTGATGAGTCTGGTGATGTCATTACTGCATTTACAAGATGTTATGCTTTAGATGAAATTCTTGTTGAAGAGGGTAATGAAAATTATGCAAGCATCAATGGTATGCTATATGATGCTTCTAAGACTACTTTATTATTAGTAGGTGCTGGTACTGCAGGAGAATTAAATATTAAGCTTGGTGCTTCAGAAATTGCACCATATGCTGCAATGGAATGTAAATATATTACAAGTGTATTAATTCCAGGTTCAATAACTAAAATTGGTGAAAATGCATTTGCTAGTTGTACAAATTTAGCTACAGTTGAATTTGAAGATGAAGAAACCACATTATCCTTAACTATTTGTGAAAAAGCATTCTATCAATGTGATATTACTGAGCTTACCTTACCAGGATATGCTCGTGAAATAGAAGCACAAGCATTTGGTGGAAATAAGCGTTTAACCCAAGTAACAGTTAATGCTAATGGTACATTAAATTATGCAGATGGTATTACTGCTGATTCTAACAATAATAGTTTTGTAGAAAAAGTAATTATTGGAGATAAAGCATCTGAATTTAATGTTGCTGGTGCCTTTGGTGGATCTAATAATCTTTTAAGTAGTGTTGTTGCTACAAACAATCAATATTATTCTACAATTAATGGTGTTTTATATAATAAAGATGCCACAAAGATTTTATTCTATCCAGCATTAGCAAATACATCATTTACAGTTCCAGAAACTGTTGTTGAAATAACATCAGGAACATTTAGAAATAGAGCTGATTTAGTGAGTATTGAAATTCCAGCTAGTGTTGAAGTAATTGGCGATGAAGCATTTGCTGGTTGTACAAAACTTAATACTATAACATTTACAGGTGAAAGAACAAATTCTGAATTGACTGTAGGTAATTCAGCATTTAAGGGATGTTCATCATTAACTGAATTAGTGTTACCTAATGGTACTACATCTATTGGAGATAATGCTTTTGAAGCAACTGGTATTAAAGATTTTACTGTACCAGAAGGTGTAGTATATTTAGGAGATTATGCATTTAAGAGTTCAAAACTTACTAAAATATCACTACCTGAATCATTAACTAATTTAGGTTCATTTGATGGAAGTGGAAAGCTAACTGTATTTGATTCTTGTACAACTTTAGATTCTATTACTGTAGCAGAAAACAATAGCGCTTTAGCCGCAATTGATAGCATATTATATCTAAAAGAAGATGGAATAGTAAGAACATTATGCTATTATCCACAAAATAAATCTGCTGAAGTTACAATTCCAAGTACTGTAAATAATATAGCTGAGGGTGTATTCTCTAAATCAAAAGTAAAAAAGGTTTCATTTGAAAATAACAAATCTGCATTAAATACAGATGGTACAGAAGGAGATTTAACTGTTGGTAAGAGTGCATTTGAAGGCTGTACTTCTTTAACTACTGTTAGTTTACCTAATTTAGTAATAGTTCCTAGCCGTTTATTCTATGGTTGTAAGGCATTAACTTCATTTGAGGTTGATAATAAAGTTACTACTATTGAAGGTGCTGCATTCTATCAAGCAGGTCAAACTAAGGGTACCTTAGCATTGACATTTGAAGAAGGAAATGATTCAAATCCATTAACAATTGTTGATTCTTCAGCTTATTCAAATCAATTCTTCTATGCTGGTATTACTTCGCTTGTATTACCAAAGAGATTAGAATATATTGGTAAGTCAGCATTCTATTATTGTACTAAATTAACATCTATTACAATTTCTGAGGGCTGTAAGACAATAGCTAATGATGCATTTAATTATTGTTCTAGTTTAGCTACTGTAACATTTGCTGAAAACTCAAAACTTGAAACAGTTGGTAGTGGCGCATTTACTAGAACAAAGATTAAAGCAATTAGCTTACCTGATAGTGTAATTTCATTAGGTGATTCAGCATTTGCATATTGTACTCAATTGACTTCATTCACATTACCAAAACAAGTTACTTATGTTCCAAAATCATTATTGAATGGTTGTTCAAAGCTTGAAACATTTAGTTTTGGTGAAGCAGTTGTTACTGAAATAAAAGATACAGCATTCTCTGGATGCACTAAATTAACATCATTTGAACTTCCATCATCTGTTACTGCAATTGGTAAAGAGGCATTTAAAAATGCAGGTATTACTACATTTACATTTGCTGAAAAATCTCATTTATCGTCAATTGCTGAGGGCGCATTTACTGGAGCTAAATTTACAGAATTTGCATTCCCAACTGTATATGATGCAGATGATAAGGTTACTACATTTGCTTCATTAGGTTCTAAATTATTTAATAATAGTAGTTCATTAACTAAGATTACTTTATCACAAAGTGTTAATTCGATTGTTGATGTATTTACAGGATGTACAAAATTATCTGAGGTTGTTATTGCAGAAGATAATAAATATTTTGCAATTGATGATGCTGCTCCAGTAATTTATAGTGCAGATTATAAGACATTATATGCTGTATATGGTAATGCCTTAAGTGGTGAATATACAGTAAATTCTAATACAGTTACAATAAGTGATGGTGCATTTAGTAAGCAAAGTGGATTAACAGCAATTACAATTCCTGCATCAGTAACTACAATTGGTAATAGAGCATTTGATTCTTGTGAACTTTTAGAAGAAGTTAATTTTGCTGAAGGCTCAACATTATCTACATTTGGAGAATATGTATTTAATGCCTGTGAATCATTATTATCAATTAAATTACCTTCATCTGTAACTACTTTAGGAGAAAATATGTTCTCTGAATGTTATGGATTAGCTTCATTTGAAGGAACTGGTGTTACTTATGTTGCAGATGGTGCCTTTGCATATTGTATGGCACTAGAAAGTGTTAAATTTAATACAGGATTAGAATATATTGGTAGTAATGCATTTAATTATTGTAAAGCATTAACAAGTATTGATATTTATGCTAATACTGTTGTTGGTATGGCAGCATTTATGGACTGTAGTTCTCTTGAAACTGTTAATATTGCTGAGGGTGTTGAAGCATTTGAAATGTATACATTCTCTGGTTGCACAAGCTTAACTAGTGTTACATTACCTTCTTCATTAACATATATTGGTGATATGTGCTTCTCAGGAACAGGACTAACATCAATTGTTATTCCTAATAAGGTTGCAACTATTGGTGGTCAAGCATTCTCTGGTGACTATTCATTAAAAGAAGTAACAATTAAGGGAACAAATTATATTGATATGTCTGCATTTGAAGGATGTTCAGGTCTTGAGACATTAAATCTTGAAAATGTTAATGAAATTAGTGATCGTGCATTCTATGGTTGTTCAAAGCTTTCTGAGGTAACATTCCCTGATTCATTAACTGCTATAGGAGCATGTGCATTTGCATCTACTGGTTTAACTAAGGTTACATTACCTAAAAATTTAGCTGTATTAGGTACTGAAGCTTCTGAATCAGCAGGTGGATATTGGTCTGTATCAGTTGGTGTATTCATGAACTGTACTGAATTAACTGAAGTTGTAATTGAAAGTAATGTTTTAGATACAATTGAAGGCGAAACATTCCAAGGCTGTACTTCATTAACTTCTATTGAACTTCCAGGAAATATTAAGAAGCTTGGTCATAGAGCATTTAAGAATTCTGGTTTAGTAGAAGCAAATATTTCTGGTATTACAGAGCTTGGTGTTGATGTATTTGCAGGTAATACAAAATTAACTACTGTTTATTTGAATTCTACATTGACTGAATTACCAAAGAATATGTTTAATGGATGTTCAAGCTTAGCTTCTATTGATTTACCAGTCGCAGTAGTAAAGCTTGGTGATTATTCATTAGCTGGTACTGCAATTGAATCAGTTTCATTAGATAATATTGAAACATTTGGCACTAATGTATTTGACAGCTGTACTAATTTATCAACATTTGTTGTTAATTCACCTAATTTAACAGCAATTCCTGCTGGAATGTTTAATGGATGTTCAAATTTAACAACAGTTGAATTATCTGATGCTCTAATTTCAATTGGAGAAAATGCATTTTCTGGTACTGCAATTTCATCATTTAAGATTCCAGCTTCTCTTGAAGGTTTATCTGATGGAGTATTCAAGGGCTGTACAAGCTTAACAACAGTTGATTTTAGTGCATGTAATTCATTTAAGAAGTTAGGTTCTAGTGTATTTGAAGATTGTTCTAAATTAACTGCAGTATCATTACCTGATACATTACAAAGTATTGGAAACTTCGCATTTAAGAATAGTGGACTTTCTGGTGATTTTGTAATAGGTAAGAATGTAGCTAGTCTTGGATATAATCCATTTATAGGCTGTAAGGGTATTATATTATCTGTAGCAGATGGAAATGAGAATATTAAGGCTGATGAAACAAATTCATTATTTGATTCACAAGGCTTATTATTAGTAGCTAGTCCAAGTCTATCTGGTACATTAACTATTCAATCTAGTGCAGCTCCTTATGCATTTGAGGGTTGTGATGGTATTACTAAGCTAGTATTTGTAGAAGGAATAGAAGAAATTGGTTCTAATATATTCTGTGGATTACCTAATCTTGAAGAAGTAGTACTTCCTTCAACATTAACTACTATTGCTGATAATGCATTTAATGATAATACTAAGCTTTCAACAATAAATATTCCACTTTCTGTAACTTCAATTGGAAATAATGCATTTAAGAATTGTGCATTAACTAGTGTTTCTGTATCATCATTAGCTAATATTGGTAAGTATGCATTTGCCGGTAATACTGCTTTAACATCATTGACATTTGTTGACCCAGAGGAAGAAGCTGAGGGCTCTCAAGTTGTAATTGGTGATTATGCATTTAATGGATGTAGTAGTTTATCAAGTGTAACACTTTCTAAATATTTATATGAATTGGGTGCTTATGCATTCACTAATTGTGGATTAACTTCTGTAACAATTCCATCAACAATATCAAGATTCGGTTATGATGGTAATCAATTTGCAAATAATACTTCATTATCTACAGTTACTGTTGAATCAGGTATTAGACTTGCTCAAAAAATGTTTGCAAATTGTTCTTCATTAACAACATTGAATCTTCCTGAGACTATTGGATTAGATGATAGTTCTGAGTGGAACAGCTTCTTAGGCATTCGTACATTCTCTGGTTGTACAAGCTTAACTAATGTAACACTTCCAACAGATCTTGGTGTATTTACTGATGCATTTACTGGAACAGGTATTATTTCTTTAGTACTTCCTGAATCTGTTACTATTATAGGTTCTAATGCATTCTCTGGACTTAACAATTTAACTAGTCTAGAAATTAAGGGTGAATTAGATTCAATTGGTGATGAGGCCTTTGTAGGTTTAACTATTGAATCAATATTTATTAAGCTTAGTGGTAATTTTACTTCATGGAGTTATGGATGGCAAATGTTTAGTGGATGGACCTCATCTCAAACAATCTATTTGAATTTAACAGAAGAAGAGTTTGGCTTAATCGATGAATATGGTGAATTCTTCTCTGGCTGTAAAGCAAATATTGTATACGGCTATTCAGGAGAAACTGGTACTGGTGATAGTTCAACTGAAGATAATGGTTCTGGTGAAGAAAATCCAGATGCTGGAATCTCTCCATTTGCTTTATAATTTTATAATAATAATTGCTTAAATAATTATTTTATTTAAAAGGATATGTTATATATTTAAATTTAATGCAACATATCCTTTTTGTTATATATTCGTAAAACGCTATTTTTTTCAAAATAATAATTGAATAAATACTTTATTTGATGTATAATAATCGTATATATTTATATTTGGGAGGATTAAATATGAAAAACAAAAAAATAATATATACATCTTTATTATTATGTAGTGCATTTGCACTAGCATCTTGTGGAAGTACAAATCCAAGTGATACTTCAACATCACAAAATTCTACTTCTCATACTACATCTACTCCAACTTCTACTGTAACTTCTACTTCAACTCCAACAACTGCTACATCATATGTAAAAGAAATGAGCGTTGAAATGAAGGTATTATATCCAGAAGGAGACCCAGTGCCTAATCTTGAATTACAACTTGTAGATACCGAAGGTAAATCAGTTGGTGAAGTAGTAAAGACAAATTCAAAAGGAATTGCTAAGGTTATTGTTCCTAGAGCAGAATATTATGTTAGTATTTTAAATTTATCTAGCGATTGTGCATTTAATCCATATGGGGTACAAATTAATGAGGACAATAAAAATGTGACATTAAATTTAGTTTACCTAAATTCATTTAATGCAGTTGAAGCAACTAAAGATGCTCCATTTGATATCACTGAAGGCTTCTATTTATCAAAAAATAGCCAAGAAGTATTTTTCAAATCAACATTTACTGAATCAGGTACACATATTTTAGGTTCTTATGATGATTCTGGAAAATCAACTCTTAAATTTTATGGCACAAGCTTATCTAATACACCAGAAGAAGTTACATTCGGTGGTGAAATGGCTACATCTAAATATGAATTCCAAGTTGCACCAAGCGATGTTGCTGCAGGAAATTCATATTATTTCTCAATCGATAGCAAAACATCAAGCGATTTATTATTCTCTTTAAGTAGTCTTCATGATGGTAAAAAAATAGGAAAAAATATTGGTGATATTTGTCCAACAAGAACCTTCACTACTTTTAAAAAGAGTGGAACAAAAGGTAAATTTAATGTAAGCGATAATGCTGGTAAGAAAATTACTATCGTAAATTTCTGGGCTACATGGTGTACATATTGTATTCAAGAAATGCCAGATTTTGCTGATATTCAAGATGAATATTCAGATGATTTAGATGTTTTGGCAATTCACTTAAAATCTTCTTATAAGGAAGCTGAGGCATTATCATTCATTAGCGAAAGTTCAAGAGCAAACTATAACTTTATTTGGGCTATTGGAGATAATGACGATCAATATTATAAGGACTTAGGTGGTGGAGATGGTATTCCATATTCTGTTGTAGTTGATAAGGATGGAACTATTTTAGCTATATTCGCTGGGGCAACTAAATATGATGCATTAAAGACAGTTATTGATAATGCATTGACTAAATAATAATTTTAATAATTAATAAATTTTTAAGCATTTATACAAATTTAATTGTGTAAATGCTTTTTTTTGTGAATTTTATTCAAAAACTAGCATAAAATAAAACATAAATATTTTATTATAAATGTGCTTTTTAAAATAAAATTTTGATATAAGCGTTTTACATGAAAAATATATCGAATAAAAACAAAAAAGTCTTTACATTATTAGGAAAAAGTGATATTATATACGTATTAAAAACAAATATAAGGGTATTTAGATGAATTTTGTTCGAAAATCTTCATCAAAATTTAATTTATAATTCACGTTATTTGTTTTGAAATATTTTAGGGAGGATATACATATGGGTAAAAAGTTGTTTAGAAGATATTATATTAGATTAGCTTTTCATGGTTTACTTAATGCATTATTCTTAGGATTAGTTACTGGCTTTTCAGGATTAATGATTTCCTCAATTGTATGTTGGATTTGTAGCTATAAAGCTTTATGGTTATGCTTTACAATTTTTGGTGCATTAATTTTAGTTTCCACTCCAATTTATTATTTTGTATTTTATAAACCAAATACAAAAGAAATTGCAAAGAGAATTGATGAAACTGGTTTAGAAGAACGTATGATTACAATGAATGAATTACAAAATGATGATTCATTTATTGCTAGAAAACAAAGAGAAGATGCATTAAAATGTTTAAGTATAGTTGATGCTAAGCTTTTAAAGTTCGTATTTTCTGTTCCTGTGTTGATTGCATTAGGATGTACATGTGTATTAGGTTCTGCTGCAGCAGTAACTGAAGGATTATATCAAGCAGATGTAATTAAATCTGGTAAGGATTTTTTTGATGATGCAACTGGAGAAAATAAAGTAGTATTCTATACTATTGAATATGATGTTAATGGCGATGGTATGATTGATGGTGAAGTCGTTCAAATAGTTGAAGAGGGTAAAAGTACTACTTTAGTAGAAGCTATTGCTGATGACGGTTTTGTATTTGTTAATTGGGTTGATAAGGATGGAACAGTTTATGGTGAAGAGCCTGCTAGACTTGAAACTCAAGTTAAAGATGATTTAAAGCTTTACGCTCAATTCCAAGAAGCTCAATCACAAGATGGTGATGGTGAAGGCGAAGGTGAAGGCGAAGGCGAAGGCGAAGGTGAAGGTGAAGGTGAAGGCGAAGGCCAACCAAATGATGGTGAAGGTGATGGAAAAGGTCAAGGAAAACCAAATCCTAATCCACAACCAGGAGGAGGAGCTGGATCTTCATATGAATCAAATAGCCAAGTTATAGATGGTAAGACTGATTATAGCGATGTATATGGTGATTCTCGTAATGATGCTATGACTGATATGAGTACTAATGGTGATAATTACTCAGGTGATAATAAAGATATCGCATCAGATTATTTTGATACTATAAAGAATTAATTTTTTACAATATATAGAATTAAACAATTGGGAAAGAGGTTATTTAAAAATGTTAGAAGAAAAGATTGTAGAAAAAGATGTTGAACAATTCAGTACACAATGTGAGAATATTTTCAAGCAAATCTCACGTGACGTTATCGGACAAAAGGAAGTTGTAGAGCATACAATTATTGCTATGATTTCTGGTGGTAACGTATTACTAGAAGGTGTTCCAGGAGTTGGTAAAACTCGTTTAGTACGTACTTTAGGTAGAGTATTTGATCTACCATTCTCTCGTATTCAGTTTACACCAGACTTAATGCCTGCCGATGTTACTGGTACAAACATTATTGTTAAAGATGAAAATGGAAATTCAACTTTCCAATTCCAACCAGGTCCAGTATTTAGTAATATCATCCTTGCCGATGAAATTAACCGTGCTACTCCAAAGACACAATCAGCATTACTTGAGGCCATGCAAGAGCATACAGTTACTGTAATGGGTGTTTCTAGAAAGTTAAGCGAGCCATTCTTCGTATTAGCTACTCAAAACCCAATTGAACAAGATGGTACTTATCCATTACCAGAAGCTCAAATGGACCGTTTCATGTTTAAGCTTTTAGTACCAGATCCAAGTCTTGATGAATTAATGCAAATTGTTGATATGACTCAAAAAACAATGGCTGAAGTATCAGAAGCAGCATGTACAGGTGAACAATTACTTCAAATGAGAAAAACTGCTAATGCAATTCCATGTGCACAAGATGTATTAAAGTATGCAATGGTTCTTACTGCAGCAACTAGACCTACTGGTGAATATGCTAGTGAGGCTGCAAAGAAGTATGTACGTGTAGGTGCTTCTCCACGTGCTGGTCAAGCAATGATTTCAGCTGCTAAGGTTAAAGCTTTAATTTATGGTAGATACAATGTTGCTTATTCTGATGTAGAAGAATTAGCATGTCCAGTATTAAGACATCGTTTAAAACTTAACTTCGAAGCAGTTGCTGAAGGTGTTTCAGCAGATGAAGTTATTAAAATGATTGTTGATGAGGTTAGTAAGAAATATAAAGGAAAATAGTCTTATAGATGCCCATTAAATGTGGGCATTTATAATTAAAAAAATATTTAGTATTGGAGAGAGCTTATGAAAAGTACATATTTAAATGATCGATTCTTTAGTCGACTTGAGACTTTATCTCTTAATTTAAAGTCTAATCTAACTGGATATTTTGGTGGAAAGCATCTCGTAAATACATATGGTCAAACAGTTGAATTTGCGGACTTTAGAGAATATCAACTTGGTGATGATATTCGTCGTATTGACTGGAACCTATATAGCCGTTTTGAAAAGTATTTCTTAAAATTATTTACTGATGAAAGACAAATGCAAGTTCAAATTTTCATTGACGTATCTGCTTCAATGGGAAAAGATAATCCAGAAAAAGCAGCATATACAATTGGTACTGCAGCTGCTTTAGGATTTTTAGCAGTACAAAATATGGATAGACTATCTATTCATATTTGCGGTGGAAATAAGGCTGAAAATCCTTTTGGTGTAATTGTAGGAAAAAATGCATTTTTCAGAGCTATGGGTCAATTTGACAATATTGAATTTACTGAAGAAACCGATTTAGAAGCATGTATTACTACTTGTCCTAATACAGGAACAAAGAATGGTATAACAATAATCATTTCAGATTTCTTAACTGATTCTAACTGGAAAAAAGCAGTTGATTATTTATGCTATAAGAAAAGACAAGTATTATTAATTCAAGTTTTATCACCTGATGAGGTAGACCCTTCATTTGAAGGACGTATTCATTTAATTGACTCTGAAGCAGGAGATCTTGAAGATTCAAAGAATATGAAATTAAAGGTCACAAGAGGAATGATTAAAGCATATTTAGATGCCTTAGCAGATTTCCAAAATGATATCAAGACATTCTGTAGAAAAAGGGATGTTGGATTCTTTACTGTTAGAACAGACATTCCTATTGAAAAAGAATTATTTGGTGATCTATTGAAAGAAGGTATAATGGTATGAGTTTATTATATCCTTTAGGCTTAATTGCATTAATTGGTATTATTGTTTTAATTATTATTTATATAATTAAACCAAATTATCAAACAAAGTTTATTTCTTCTACTTTTGTTTGGAAGCTAAGTCTTAAATACAGAAAGAAAAAGCTACCAACAAGTAGATTAAGAAATATATTATTAATAATTTGCCAAGTTCTAATTTTAACATTATTATCTTTAATTATTGCATATCCTATTTATAGATATCAACAAGAGAAGCAACAAGATGAGACTATTCTTGTTATTGATTCTTCATCTAGTATGAGAACAGAATATGATAATGTTACAAGATTTGAAAGAGCTATTGAAAAGGCAAAGCAACTTTCTGATCAAACTATTGCTGAGGGTGGAGTTATGACTATATTAATAGCATCAGAAAATCCATCTACTTTAGTTGAAAAGTATGGCGAAGAAAGAAAAAATGAAATTATTGAGGAACTAGATTTATTAGTTGAAAGTGCAGAAACAGATTGTTCTTATGCAAAAGCAGATGTTGATAAGGCATTTGATATGTGTGATGATTTATTAACAAAAAATCCTACTGCTAAGGTTATTTTCTATACTGATACAAAATATAGTTATGTTCCTAAAAATGTTACAGTTGAAAGAATTTTTGATGAAACTGAAAAGAATTTTGCAATTTTAGATGCATATGTTACTTTTACTGAAAACTATTATGATATCAGTGTTGAATTACAGGCTTATGGATATGAAGCAAATGCAGTTGCTAAAGAAGTTGAAGTAAGCATTGTTGTTGATGGTGCTAATGCTAAGGATAAGAATGATAATGGTCAAATTTTAAGATTCAGTAAAGCTATTCAAGTTGAACCTGGATACAAATCTAAATTAATTTTTAAAGGATCAGAATCTGGTTTAACTGTAAGTTCTAATACTGAAATTAAAGACTTATCAGATGCAGAAAGATTTAGTTCTTTTAGTTCTATTACTGTAACAATTGATGAAGAAGATTCATATTCTTTAGATGATCATTTCTATATTTATGGTGGTCAAAAGGAAGTAATAAAGATTCAATATTCATCTGATAATCCAAATATATTCGTTAATGGTGTTTTATATACAATTCAAAATTACTATGCTGATACATATGATATTCAAATAACTGAAGAAAAACACGGAAAACCAGAATTAAAAGGTTTTGATTATTATATTTTTGAACATAAAATTCCTGATAAACTACCAACAGATGGTGTTTGTTTAATTTTTGATCCACTATCATCACCTACAAATGGTGGTTATAATGCTGAAGCATTATTAGGTGATAGTTCAACTGAGATTCATATGGAAATTGATGATGGTGCTGTAGATCATCCTTTAATAAAAGATATTAAAGTAGATAATCTTTTTGTAACAAGATATGTAAAGGTTAGTTATGATGAATCTTATACTCCACTTATTAATGCTGCTGGTTCAGAAAATCCTTTATTATTATATAAGGATAATGGAAATTCAAAAATATTCTTAATGAATTTTAGTGTTCACTACTCTAATTTAGTTGTTAGTAAAGAATTCCCATTCTTATTAAATAATATTATTAAATATTATACTCCAAGTATAATTGAATCTAATGCATATGAAATTGGTGATACAGTTTCATTTAATACAAGAGGACAAACTCTTGAATTAGTAGAACCAGATGGTACAAAAACATCATTTGAATCTTTCCCAGCTTCAATTGTTGTTAATAAGCCTGAAAGCTATACAATTTCACAAAATACTTATTTTGGCAAGGAAATTACTGAAACATTCTATGTTAGAACTCCTAAGAGTGAAAGTGATATTTTTGCAGTTGAAGATGCATTAAAGGATTTATATTATGAAGATACAATTATTGATCTTTATGATGATTTAGTATTGTATTTTGCAGCAGCTTTAGTTGCCCTTGAATTCTTTGAGTGGTGGCTAAAGAATAGAGATCGAGTTTAGTTTGGGGGGATGAGATTATGGGTAATTTTCGTATAAACTTCACTCATCCGTGGTTATTATTGTTGTTAGTAGCAGCAGTGTTACTTACAATGATTCCTCATTTGAGAATAGCAAAGAAATATAGAAGAAATAGAAATAGAATTACTTCTTTAGTATTACATATGATTGTTTTAGTTTTATCAATTCTTGTTTTATCAGGTATTTCATTTGACTATACCCAAAAGAATGATAAAAATGAAATCATTTTACTAGTCGATGTTTCTGACTCAAGTATAAAATATGAGGAAGAAAGAGATGAGGTTGTTGAAACAATTCTTGATTTTGGTAAATATGACGGATATAAAATTGGTATTGTAACTTTTGGTTTTGATCAAGAGTATGCAGTTCCATTTACTAATGATGTTAGTAGTATTTATTCACGTTATAAAGCAGCAGAGTTACCTGATACAACAGCAACAGATATTGCTGCTGCATTAAATTATACAAAGTCATTATTTACAAATCTTGAGACATCTAAGATTGTATTAATAACAGATGCAAAAGAAACTGATGAGAATGCTATGAATGCTATTCGTGCAGTTTCTGCTAATGGTACAAAGGTTGATATTTGTTATGTTACTGAATCTGAGGCTAATGCTGATGTTCAAGTTTATGATATTGTTCAACCTAATACACATATTAGTGTTGAAAATGAAGTTGAATTTACTTTTAAAGCAAAATCAACTGCTGAACAAGAAGTTGATTTTGAGATTTGGGATAATGGTATTAGAAAAGATCTTGTATCTTTAAAACTAATTGAAGGAACTGGTACATATTCTTTCAAGCATGTATTTTCTGAAACTGGTATACATGAATTAAAAGTAGTAGCTGTTGGAATAAATGATGAAGTTACAGAAAATGATGCATATCTTACTTATGTTAACATTGAAACATTCAATAAGCTATTGGTAATTGAAGGTTATGACGGACAAAGTGATGCTCTTGAGTCTTTATTAACAAATAAGGATGAATATGAGGTTACAGTTGTTGGACCAGATGAGTTTGATACTCTTCCAACTACAATTCATGATTTAAGAAAGTTTGACCAGGTAATTCTTAATAATATCGCTAATGAAGATTTACCTACAAATATTGTTCCAGGTGCTGAAAAGCAAGTTGATTTTGTAGATGTTTTATATGAATATGTAAATGTTTATGGAGGTGGTCTATTAACAGTAGGTGGTTTAGATGAAACTGGTGAAAAAGCACATGCTTATAATAGACAAGATATGGTTGATACTAAGCTTCAGGAAATGCTTCCAGTAGAGGCTATTAATTATAAGCCACCAGTTGGTATTATGATAGTAGTCGACGTTTCAGGATCAATGTCAGGTGATGCTGGAAATGGTAAAACCTTCCTAGAAGCAGCTATTATGGGTTGTCAAACACTTCTTGAAGGTCAAATTCTATCTGAAAGAGATATGGTTGGTGTAATGACACTTACTTCTTATGAAGAACAAAGAGTTGTTTTAGGTTTGACACCAAGAACTAAGGAAGCTAAAATTAGAGAAGCAATTGAGTCATTAATTGATGAACCAGGAGGAGGAACAGACTTCTATCCTGCAATCGATAAAGCTGCTCAACTATTAAGAGCTCAGACCAATTTAGCATATAAGCATATTGTTGTTATTTCAGATGGTGGTGCTGGAGATCAAGATGGAGAAAGTGGTTATCAAGTTTTTGCTGAATTATGTAATAAAATAGCAATTGAAGATAATATTGTAACTGATATTTTTACTTTAGGTAATACTTATTCTGATGGTAATAAAGATTCTTGTATTGCTGCATGTGAAGGTTATGGTGATAATGCTGGTTTATTAAAAGGTAGTGCTATTTTCCTTGGAAATAAATCAGTAGAAAGTATTGGAAGTGAACTTAAAGAAATCTTTACTTCAAAAGAAGTTACAGAAGTAATGAATGAAGATTTTAAAGCATCTGTAGCAAATGAATTTGATTTTAAAAATATTTTTGCTAATGTTGATCTAGAAGTTTCACCATATGATAATACTACAAAAACTTTGCCATTTAAATTTTCTAAGTTCATTGGTGTAAAGGTAAAAAGTTCTGATTATCTTGTTTTAAAAGGAGAATATAATGTACCTATTTATGCTCAATGGAAATTTGGTGAAGGTACTGTTGGAAGTCTAATGGTTGCATTAGATAATGTTATGGCTCCAGAATTATTAGATCCAAATTCTGAAGGTAGTACATTACTAAAGAATATTATAAATGAGCTAATGCCAATTAGAAATATTCATTCTTCTGAAATAGAAGTTAATTTAAGAGAAGATAATTATATTAATCAAATAAGTGTATATACTACTTTAGAAGAAGGCGAGAGACTAGAAGGTAAGATCACTAATTTATCTGATGACTCAGCTGAAGTAGTATCATTAAATAATCTTCCTGAGGAAGGAACAAGTTTAAGAAATCTTTCAACTTATGTTACTTTAGCAATGACTGAAAATAATGATTATAGTAGAGCTAACTTTATTATAAAAGAACCTGGTATTTATTCTATTGAAATTACTAAATATAATAGTGCTGGTGAAAAGGTTGGAGATTCTACAACAGTTTATAAAGATTTAGCTTACTCAAAAGAATATGATACAAATCTATTAGCTAATGATTTCAATATTGAAGAATATCTTGAAAAATTAGCTGAAAGAGGTAAAGGTACTGTTATTGAAGATAATGAAGATCCACATGAGATTTTCGATACATTCGTACCTATAATAAATAAATCTTTTGATCCTAGAATTCTATTCATGATTATAGCTATCGTATTATTCTTAACTGATATCGCTGTAAGAAAGTTCAAGTTCAAATGGCCTCATGAATTAATTAGAGAATATAAAAAGAAAAAAGAAGAAAGTAAAAAATAATATAGATTTATAAAATAAATTCTATAGGGGAGGGCGTATGAAAAAGTTAAAATATTTTTCTTTGATGTGCTTATTGCTATTCGTAGGTATGTTTTTAGCATCATGCAATAACAATTCACTAATTAGCCCATCTAATTTACAGGTGGATGTTGAAAATAGATTAACTTGGGATAAAGTTAAAGAAGCTAGAAGCTATGTTATCGAAGTGTCTGCTGTTGGTAGTACTGCAGAAGATGCTGTAAAAGAATTCACAACTAGAAAAACATATTATTCTTTATCAAAGCTTGATGAGGGTGATTATGTAATTAGAATGAAATCTGTTGGAGATATTGAAGGTAATGTTGTTTCTAATTGGTCTGATACAATAGATTTTCATAGAGATTATGAATCAGGCTGTACTTATAAATTAATTAATAATAATACTGCTTATCAAATTACAAATGGTAGAGCTACAGTTGGTGATATTCATATTGATGCAATATATCGTGGTAAACCAGTAATTAGTATTGCTGATGGTGCTTTTAAGGGTAATACAAGTTTAACTAGTATTACTCTAGCAGATAGTATCGTTTCAATTGGCAGTAATGCATTCTATAATTGTACTGCATTAACTTCTATAAAGCTTCCTTCTAAGCTTCAAAGCTTAGGGGAAGCAGCTTTCCAAAGATGTAAATTATTAACTTCAATTATAATTCCAGATACAGTAAAAACTATTGAAGCTAATACATTTGCATATTGTTATGGATTAAATGATATTAAAATTCCGAATACTGTTACAAGTATTGGTGAAAAGGCATTTTATAATTGTACTAGTATTACAAGTTTTACATTGCCTACTGAGCTTACAACATTAGGCGCTTCTGCATTTGCTGGAAATGAGGCACTTAAGACAGTTAAGATTAATAGTAAATTGACTGCTATTCCTGATTATTCTTTCTATCAGAATAAAGCATTAACTACTGTTGAATTTGCTGAGGAAAATAATGTTTTATCTATAGGTACTTTTGCATTTAGTGAATGTTTATCATTAAAAGAGATAAATGTTCCTGAGGGAGTATTAAAAATTGATGCTGCTGCATTTGCCGCATCTACTGATTTAGAGAAAGTTTCTTTACCTAATACTTTAGTAAAATTAGGTCAAAGATGTTTTGATGGAACTGCCATTTATGATATTCAAGAAAAAGAAGGATATCAATTAATTTATGTTGATAATTGGATTGTAGGATATATTCCTGGTGAAAATCCAATTGTAAAATTAAATAAAGATGTTGTTGTTTCAACAACAGAGGGTCTATGTGATTATTTATTCTTTGATCAACCAAACTTAGCAGTTGTTAATTTGCCAAATTCTGTAAGAACAATTGGTGAATATTGTTTTTATGCTTGTCAAGCAGCATTATATTCAGTAACTTGTAATCCTGAATATGTTTGGAATAATGCTTTTGGTGAGTGCTCAGTATTAAGTTCTGTTTCTATTGGAGAAAGATTATTATATATTGGAAATTATGCATTCTATAACTGTAAAGCATTAGGTAAAACTACAGATATTACATTGCCTGATACTGTACAAAAGATTGGTACACGTGCATATCAAGGTAGTGGATTATGGGAAAGAGAAGAAACAAAAGATGAAAATGGTGGTTTAATTTATGCTGGAAATTGGTTAGTAGGTGTTGTAAAAGACAGTGTTTCTTATGAATTAAGATCAGGTACTATTGGTGTATGTGATTATTGCTTCTATAAAAATGCTGCTGTATCTACTATCAGTGGATTTAGCAGTGTTAGATACATTGGATATGGTGCATTCTACAGCTGCTCAGCATTAACTTCTATTGCTTTAGGAAGATATATTAAGAGCCTAGATGATTTTGCATTCTATAAATGTGTTGCATTAAACTCTGTTGAATTACCATATAATTTTACTGAAATTGGATATAAATCTTTCTATAAGTGTACTTCTCTTATTGAAATGGATTTTTCTGAAACTAAACTAAGTTATATTGATGATTATGCATTCTATGGATGTAGTGCATTACAAACTATTGTTTTCCCAGAAGAAACATTAGAGTATATTGGTGAGGCTGCATTCTATAAGAATGAGAATCTTTTAAGCTTAGATTTACCTAATAGCCTAACAACATTAGGTAATAAAGCATTCTCTAAATGTACTAGATTAGAATCATTAACAATTGGTTCTGGTTTAACATACATTCCAGAGCATGCATTTAATGCTACTGGATTAACTGAAGTGGTTATTCCAGAAAATATTAAAACAATTGGAAAGTATGCTTTCTATAAAGCTACAGGTATAACAAATGTAGTATTTTCTGAAGGACTTGAAAATATTAGTGCTTATGCATTCTTAGGTCTAGAAAATATTACTGAGTTAAATCTTCCAAGCTCAATTGAGTATGTTGCTAGCTTTGCATTTAAGGGCTGTACAGGATTGACATCAATTTTCTTAAGTAAAGAAATTGATGAGGTTGCTCAGCATGCATTCTATGGATGTTTAAATTTAACTATTTATACAGATGCAGAAAGTTTACCTGAAAATTGGCATAAGATGTATAATTCTTCATATCGTCCAGAAGTATTTGGATGTGTTATGGAGGATGGTTATGTAAAGGAATTAACAATTGTTGAAGGAACCTTCGGCCATGTTAGTTCAAATTCAATATTAGCTGATCCATTAAGAGATGGTTATACTTTTGGTGGATGGCAAATGACTGTAGTGGATGAAAATGGGGTTGAATCTACTATAGTAGTAAAGACTGCTGATATTCCAGCATTAATAGTTGGAAATAAGCTTGTCGCAATTTGGAATGCTTTAAGTTAAAAAAATCGATATAGATTTTTGTAATAAAAAGGAAGGTATTTTTATGAAAAAATTAAAAAAAGGTTTATTTACATTTTTTGCTAGTACTTCCCTTGCTACAAGCTTGATGCTTGTTTCATGTGGAACACCTAAATATACTTATGCATTTGATGTAAATGGCGGTGAATCACAAGAAAATGTTGAGTTGGAGGAGGGTCAATCTTATAATTTACCTAATCCAACAAAAGAAGGATATTTATTCTTAGGATGGTATGATAATGCATCATTCTCTGGAGATCCTATTACAAGTATTACAGCTTCAAAGGATATGACATTCTACGCTAAATGGGTAAAATGTGCTACTTTAAAGTTAGATTTAAATGGAGCAACTTTATCATCAGGAGAGACTTCACTAACTGTTGCTGTAGGTGAAAAGCTATCTGATGCTTTAGCTTCATATACTCCAAAATTAGGAGAATTAGGTTTTGCTGGTTGGTATTTAAATGGTAAGCCACTAGCTGATAGCGACGTAATGCCTGAAGGTGAAGTTACTGTTAAGGCTATGTTTGGTCAAAAGTATTTTATTGAATATTATATTAATAAGGTTGGTTCTACAACTGAATTTGAACTATATGATACTGTTGAAGAAGCAGCTATGATTGGAGATACTGTTACACCTGAACCAGATTTAGTTGGATGTACTTTTGATAGTAAGAATACAGGAAATGTCACTTCAATTGTAGTTAGCAGCAATACAGATTCAAATGTAATAAAATTCTATTATTTAAGAAATGAAGTTAAATATACATTTAATGCTAATTATCCAGTTACACCTGAAGATGAAGAAACAGCAACTAAAGAAGAATCAACTCTTCAATTTGGTCAAAAAATTAAATTCCCTAGCTTTGCTTGTAAGGGATATGAAATTGTTGGTTGGTCTAGAACCTTAAATGGTGGTATTGTTTATGAAAATAAAACATTATTAGAGTCTGCATATAATGGTGAAACTAAAGTTGAGCCATATACAGCTGAAAGAAACAGTGAATTATATGCTGTATGGAAAAAATGCCATACTGATATGCGTGGCGGAAGTGATGAAATTTATTTATTTAATAGTTCATCAGATACCATTTATATGAAGCGTGATGGTGTATATTTTGTTGGTAAATATGATGCATTAAAGGGTACATTTAGATTTACTGACCCAGATAATGAAGATCATTATTTATATGGTAAGATTATTGATGATTCCACATTTGCCTATGAGGATGAGAATAATATTGCAACATATAGTTATTATGATATGGCTCAAGGTGGTGTAAATACTAATATCACAATTAGCTTCGATAAATTTGATGGTATTAAATATATCGATAAAACAGATCAAGTTCAAATTTCAAACGGTACATATACTGTTGATGCTGATGGATATTATACAGCTACATTTACTGATGGACCTTTAGCAGGAACAACTATCGAATTTATGGTTGCAACCCTTGGTACTACAAATGCATTCCTTCAAAAGAATGAAGAAGATGTAGCATTAGGATCAATTCCTATCTATAGTGTTAATGAAAAATTTGAATTAGCTGATTCTAAATTAGCAATTGCATTAGATGGTTATGGAACAACAACCTTCGGTGGAAATACTTATTTTTATTCATTCTTTACAGAAGATAATACAAAATATTTATCTTTAGAGGATGAATATGGTAATCGTGCATACTTATTTAAGTTAACTACAAATTCTAATAATGAACCAATTTATATTCTATTTAATTCTTCATTATCATTTGAAGCAACTTTAGAAGATGGTACTGATACTTTAACACTTGATGGTTCTTATACTGCAACATTAACTAAGGGAACTACTGAAACTACAGGTAAGTTCTATTATGAAACAACAGCCTTAGGATATGTTGTAATTACAGCTAAATTTGGTGATACAACTCATAAATATTTTGTAAATCATTATCAAAATGAAGAAACATTTGAAGAAACATTTACATACAAAGAAATAGATATCAATTACCATGAATATTATTATTATGGAGCTGATGGACAAATGTATAAAGCACCATTAATCGTTATTGAGGATGCAACTAATGCTACATTATATGGAATGACATCTGATAATGAATTTGTTGTTGTATCAAAGGGTACATATACTGTTACTGATGGAGTATATACATATACAGCAGTTACTTTTGATGATGCTGGTATGAATGCAATTTCAGATTTAATTAATCTTAAAGATGTTAAGTCTGTGACTTTCACTACTTTAACAAAAAATAATCATGATTTCACATTCTGGTCAACATATACTACAAAGAGTGGTAAGGTTGTTGAAGTAGGTAGAAAGTATTCAATTCTTGATGAAGAAGGAAATGCTACAGGTAAATATGTCCAAATAATTGGCGATTCAGCAGTTTATTTTGATGGTACTAAGAAGTATGATTGCGAATATATGGAACAAGATGATATCTTAGGATTCGCTTATAGAACAGATGAAGCAAGCGAAGAATATGAAGTATTCTATGTTTCATTTGATGATAAAACATCAACATGTGTATTCTGTGAATATCCATATGTAGTATATGCATATACTGATGGTGCTGCAGATAAAAATACTTATTTATCATTTGATAAATATGGTAATGTAACTTATAATGTCGTTACAACTGATGATAATAATAAGCAAGTTACAACAACATTAAATGGTACTGTTGAGAAGGTTTTTGAGGATGATGGATATACTCAGGCTACATCACCTACTGGAAATTATATTTTCCAATTTACATTCACAGATTCAACAGAATTAAAGAACTTTAAATATATTCAAGCTTCAGATTCAAGTAATTATTATTTCTTTAAAGAAAATAATGATTATGTTGGAACATATTCAACTGGAAATATAAATATTACATTAGATGGTTATGAGTATTACGCTGATGTATATGTTCAATCAAGTGGAAATGAAGAAGAATTTATGTATTATATTGATGAAGAAAATGAAGCTATCATTCTATATAATTCAAGCTATTCAATGACATTTAATATTACTGATAAGGCTGAGAAGAGAGTTGAAATGCTTGGTGTTGAAAAGGGCGAATATTTAGTATTAGATAATCAACAGGTTAAATATGCGGTTGAACTTGATGGAAAATATAATGCCAAGGTTTATAGCTATGATCCAGAAACTGATACTAAGACTTTAATTGATGGTAACGCAACATATGACGTAACTCCTACAAACGATTACACTATTACATATAAGAATGGTAATGTCACAAATTATATAACTGGAAATATCTTTACATATAATACAGGTTCAAATTCAACAACTACTGTATTTGTAGTTTCACATGAAGATGTTTCTAACAAATATATTGACGCAACAGACTGGTCAATTCTTGATCTTGATGCTTATGGTAATGCTTCATTCTATCAAGCAGATGGTAAGGTTGTAACTGGTACTTATGTAATTATTAATGATTCATTATTATATTTTAGAGATTATGATCAAACTATAGAAGTGCTTTATGAATACGATATTGAAGGATTAATGACAAAGGTTTCATATAAAGAGAAGAGTTATTTCAGTGAAAATCTAGATTCAATTATTTTCTATGGTACTGGTACTGTTAGTATCAATGGAGAGGAAGGATTCTATTTTGTTGATTCAAATGGTGTTGTAACATTATATTTAATTTCTGAAAATGGAAATAAGTATGGATTTGAAGAAGTTGAATTTGGTGAATTAACTCCTAATCTAGAATATAAGGGTATTACATATAATTATTATGCTGGTGTTGCTGTTCCATTTGAAAGAAATGAAACAAATACTGAAATTTATCCAGTATTATCAGAAGATGGATATTCAACATTTGGCACAGTCAACTTTACTCCATCAGGAGAAGAATTTGAAGTTGATGGTCAAATTATTGTTAATACTTATACACAAAAATTAGATGCTGATAAGAATCCTGTTCTTGATGAAAATGGAAAGCCTGTTTATGAAGAAACATCTAAGCCATATTCTTGTACAGTTGTAAGAGAAAAGGATGGAGATAAATTTGTTGAATATGTTTTAGTTAATAACTTTAAGGTATTTATTGATTCTTCATTCTCATTAAATTCTGATGGTGAAAGTACATCTACTTATAATGTAATTGGCTTAAGCTACATTGAAGCATGTTATGAAAGTGATATTCTTAATCAAATTCAAATGATCTATGAATATTATGGAAAGGATTTATCTGATTTAGCTACTGAATATGGTGGAATAATCTTCTATCGTGATTTTGATGAAGAGGGTAATAAACTAACTGATTACATTACTAATACAATTAATTCTGAAGTTTTCAATGTGTATACTGACTCTTTAGGTGCTCATTTAACTTTCGATAAAGCTTCTTATACTGAAGATGAAAGTGGATATATTATTACTGAAACTAAGGGTTCTGATGGATATACTTATAAATTCTATCTACAATCTTCTTATATTACAAAACCTAAGTACATGGTAGGTATGAATATTGCATATCTAACAAGAGTTAATGAATTTACATTTGGTGAATATACAGTTGTTACTGAACAAGTTGTATCAAATAACTATTCAAATGAAGTAGCTGAGGGTACATTAATTGGTGAACTATTCAGCGCTGGTATTAAGCATAATGGTGAATTTGTAGAAATTAATGATTTAATCGTTGATGAAAATGGTGTTTATTATGCTATTACAAGAGGAGATACAGAAACAACTTATTACAAGATTGATATTACTGGAATTCAAGATGTTACATTTGATAATGGTGAGAAAGTAGTTAATTTAGCTCCAATCTATACTAATGTTGAATTTGCTGTATCAACAGCTGTTACATATAAAAACACTGATGGCGATTATATTGAAGTTTTAGCTGATAATAACGCTAAATACTTATATTATAATGGTAAAACAGTATATTATGATTCAGTATCATATAACTCTGAAACAAATACATATACATTTACTGAAGAATTAACAAATGAAGTTAAAACTTATACAGTTGTTGTTGCTGAAGATAACACAATTACAGTTACTGCAGTTTCAACTCCAAAAGAAAGTGAATAATTTTTAATTTTTCATAATATACCCCAAATAAAAAGCACACGGTAGATAGTTTACTGTGTGCTTTTCTAATGGTTAAAAAAAATAAATTATTAAAAAAACTCATATATTATATTTCGATTAACCAGTTATAGATAATTAGTATTAAATTATTATCATTATATGTAATAGGCTCATTAGGAAAAATAAATATCATTCTAATAATATAAATAGAAATTACAATGATAATTAGTATTATCCATAATATTTTTGAATTATATAATGACCTAAAAAATGGCTTATTTTTAAATAAAATAATAACTAGAATAAATGGGAGGATAAATATACAAGGTTGGTAATAAAAAGCTTCATAAAAGCGAAATTTAAATAATGAGATTGTGGCTCTTGTTATTCCGCAACCAGGACAAGGAAAACCAGTAATAAGCTTTATAGGACAACTTACAAAATCAAATATATAAGCCAATATTATATATATTAGCAACAAGAATACTATAAGATATTTTTTTAGAAATAATAATAATTTTTTCATAGTAATATAATATATAGATAAGAATAAGGAATTCAATTGAATTCCTTATTCTGCGTTATTAATGTTATCTTGTGCTAATGCCATACCTACAAGTGGTGTTAAGAATATTGATAATAAGAAATTGATTAAACAATTATCTCTACCAGTATAGGCATCTACTTTCTTAAAAAATTTATATTCCCAATAGATTGTATAGATGCCACATGTTAACATTCCTAGAAGTATTGCAACAATATAGTTCGTTAAAGGCTCCTGAGTTCTTTCTTCCCCATTTAATTCCTCAGCAGTAACATAGAACCAATAAATTGAATAGATACCACATGATAAAATAGAAAATAAAATTACATTAATTACTGATCTTTTTATCATAACTATATACCTCCCTATAAAAATTATACTATAAAAAAATATAAATACAATAAATAATTATTATAATAGATATTAGCATTTTAATATTTAATTGAAATAAAATGTATAAATTGTTATAATTAATATATAAATTATAGAAATGAAGGTTATTATATGGCACAAGAAATAACAATAGAGCTATTTGAAAGAAATGCAAAAATTTATAACAAAAAAGGCTTAAGAAGACAATATTATTCTATTCCAGAAAAAAATAAAGAATATATTAATGTTTTACCATTGGGATTATCTAATAAACTCATTTTTGAATGCACAATAGATAAGGATTATTATTTTGAATTTAATAAAATATTATTAGAAAACAATTATAAGTGTTTAGGAGATCAAAATATTTTAGGCTTAAAAAAAATATGTCAAGATTATGATTGTAATCCTGATATCTATGCTAGTTATAAAGAGCCTGTTGAAGCAATTAAAAAGGATTTAATTAATCTAGAAAAAGAAATTAAAGAATATAAAGAATTAGAAAATAATGATGTTTTATTTTATTTTGAAGCATTTAATGATGAGGTGAATGATTTAGAAACATTTATTAAATCGATGAAGGATAAAATACTAAATTACGCTAAAGAAAAGGATATTACTATAATGCTTAAAATTATAGGATTTTCATCTCAATTAAATGGCTTTTTAGGATTTAATTTTTTTGATGCAGATGAAAAGGAAAATGAAATAGTTGTTGATTTTGCCTCAAATATAACTATTGGAGTAGATTTTAAGAATAAAGTAAATGTTGTAGCTGCTGCTTATTTATTAAGCTCAGTAGCAAAAACAAAGGAAGGCTTAGTTTATTGTAATACTCATATTGTAGCTGAAAATGCTAAATATTTAAATTAATTAAAAAAATGCTGATTAATATCAGCATTTTTTAATTAGATAATACTATCCCTTAATTTTTTTAAAAAAGAAAAAAGCGATATTTAAATCGCTCATTTTAAACTGTAATCCACTTGAAATTAGTGTTGTCTGTCTTTGAATTATAATAATAATCGAATGGAGTAAATTCAATTGAATATTTCTTTGTTACAATTGAACCACCCTCAGTTTGATATTGATATTTAACATAAACATATAAATTAGGCATTTCAATTGTTTTTATTACAGGGAAGGAATTAATTTTAATTGGGTATTTCATACTAGAAAATGTAAATGAGTAATAATTTGAAGTATATGAAGAACCACCATTCTTTTGATAAAACTTAAAACCGGTATTTAACACATTATTTGAATTTGCATAGGCAAGATTATCTGCATATTCAGCAGTAGCACAAATTGTAGATTTTCTAGTAGTAAAGTTTAGCTTATTAATATTTAATTCTTGAGTTTTTTCATTCTCCTCAAATTTTAATTTTACTGTTAATGTTTTTGCTAAATATATTACTGAAGTAAAGGTAATATTAAAATCCTCAAATTGACTACAAGTAATATATTCAATTCCATCAGCATCAATTGATGAAGGAACTGATACTGTTCTTGTTGAATCTTCTTCACCATCACTTGTATATCTAACATTATGTGCATATGGAGTATATGTTGTATCATTATATATTTCTACTGCAGTGACTGGTAAATATATTCCGAATGCAATTAAGCATATACCTACTACTCCACCTATAATAATTAAAAGTGAAAGAAGATTTCTTCCAAACTTGAATTTCTTTTTCATAAATAACACCTCGAAAAGATTATATCAAAAATAAAAAAAAATGGAATAGGTATTGTAAAAAACATTAATAAAATGTCTCTTTATTAGACATTTTTTTTCAACTATTTGATTGACTATAGTTATGAAAATAGTTATAATAATAAATGAAGTTTGAAAACTTTAAAACAAAAAAACAGGGAGGTAAATATGACAACATTAGAAATCATATTGCTTTGTCTTGTTATTTTGGGTATAATTGGTGGAATTTTTATTGGATACTTTTATAGAGTAAAAACTCATGATAAAAGTGTTAGTGCTGCAAGACAAGAAATAGAAAAAATTTTGTCAGATGCAGAACTAGAGGCTGAAAATAAGAAAAAGGAAGCAATTGCTGAAGCAAAGACTGAAATTTCTAGTCTTAAGCAAGAGGCTGAACAAGATATTAAGGAAAGAAAGAGCGTAGTAGTTGAATTAGAAAATAAACTTAATCAACGTGAAGATACTTTAGATCGACGTTCTTCTAATCTTGATAGACGTGAAGAAATGCTTAATGCTAAAGAAAACAAAATTGATGAAAAGAAAGCTGAATTAGAACAACAAAATAATAAGGTTGAGGCGATTCTTAAACAACAGGAACAAAAATTAATTGAAATTGCTGGCTTAGATAGAGAAGAAGCAAAGAAAATAATTATGGATTCTGTTAAAGAGAAAATGAAAACTGAAATTGCAGTTTACATTAAAGAAGAGGAAGAAAAGGCCAGACTTGAGGTTAAGGCAAAGGCTAAAAATATTTTAGCTTTAGCTATTCAAAAATATGCTGGTGAAACATCAGGAGAAACAACCGTGTCTACTGTTTCATTACCAGTTGAAGAAATGAAAGGTAGAATTATTGGTAGAGAGGGAAGAAATATAAGAACTATTGAATCCCTTACTGGTGTAGATTTAATTATTGATGATACACCTGAAGCAGTAGTATTATCTGGATTTGATCCAGTAAGAAGAGAAATAGCTAAAAAATCTCTTGAAATTTTAGTGTCAGATGGAAGAATTCATCCTGCTAGAATTGAAGAGGTTGTTGAACGTTGCCGCGGTGAGGTTGAAATGGCTATTCGTGAAATGGGCGAGGAAGCTATTTTCAAAACTGGTATTGGAAAGATTCATCCTGATTTAGTTAAGCTTTTAGGTAGATTACATTACCGTACAAGCTATGGACAAAATGTATTAAAGCATTCTATTGAAACAGCTATGATTGCTGGAAAGCTAGCATCTGAAATAGGCGAAAATGAAGTATTAGCAAGAAGAGCTGGATTACTTCATGATATTGGAAAAGCAGTTGACCATGAAATTGAAGGTTCTCATGTTGAGATAGGAGTAGAACTCGCAAATAAATATCATGAGCCTAAAGAGGTTATTGATGCAATAGCTTCACATCATGAGGATGTAGCTCCAAAAACAATTATTGCAGTATTAGTTGCTGCAGCTGATGCTTTATCAAGTGCTAGACCTGGTGCTAGATCAGATTCTTTAGAAAATTATGTTAAGCGATTAAAGAATCTTGAAGAAATATCTAATAATGTCAAAGGTGTTTCTTCATCTTATGCAATTCAAGCTGGTCGTGAGGTTAGAGTAATTGTTGATCCTGATTCAGTTGATGATTTATCTACAATTTCTATTGCTAGACAAATAAAAGAAGAAATTGAAAATAAACTATCTTATCCTGGTACTATCAAAGTTACTGTTATTCGTGAAACAAGAGCTGTTGATGTTGCAAAATAGTAATTAAAAGAGTGAGTAATCACTCTTTTTCTAATAATGGAGGTATTTATGAAGATATTATATCTAGGTGATATTGTTGGTGAATCATCATTAAGAGCAGTAAGTCAAGCTATTAAGCAAATAAAAGCTGAATATGGTATTAATTTAGTATTTGTAAACGCCGAAAATGTTTCTGGTGGCAAAGGACTATATGAGCGTCATTACAAAGAATTAAAAAAAATGGGTGTAGCTGCAATATCTATGGGAAACCATACCTTCTCTAAATCTGAAATTATTAATTATATGGATGATGCTACAATTGTAAGACCTGCAAATTTAAATACTAATCATGGAAAAGAAGTATTATATATAAATTACAATAACGAAACTATTGCATTAGTAAATTTATTAGGAAGAGTATTTTCTAATACTCCCCTAGATTGCCCATTTAAGACAATGGATAGATTGCTAGAAGAAATTAATGCTGATTATATTATTGTAGATTTTCATGGTGATGCAACAAGCGAGAAAAAAGCCTTTTTATATGATTTTGCAGGGAAAGTAGATGTGGTAGTTGGAAGTCATACTCATACTCAAACAAGTGATGCTACTGTATATAATAATACTTGCTTTATAACTGATATGGGAATGTGTGGAGGCTATAATAGCGTAATAGGAGATGATCCTGATATGGTTATTGAACGCTTTAGAACAGGTGTATTTACCCCACTTAAAGTGTCAAATGACTCATCTATTTTAATTCAGGGTGTTGTTATTGATTTAGGAGTAAAAAGAGGTATTACAAGAATTTCTAAGATTATTTAGTATATTTTTATTATCTTCTCATATATTATTATTGGGAGGACAACATGGAAATTTTAAAAATATCAACAAAATCAAAACCAAGTAGTATAGCTGGAGCATTAGCTAATGCATTTAAAACCAGAAATATTGTAGAGATGCAAGCAGTAGGTGCTGGTGCTATTAATCAGGGAATAAAGGGAATTGCAATTGCTAGAGGATTTGTAGCTCCTACTGGTAAGGATTTAATAGTCGTACCTGCATTTTCAGATATCCTAATTGATGGTAAGGAAAAAACAGCTATAAAGCTTATTGTAAAGGCTGTATAGATAAAATAATGGTTATTTTCATTTTTTGAAACTAACCATTTTCTTTTTCTTTGCAAAATTTATATTATTATAGTATAATGTCTTGGAGTAGGTGATTTAAATGAAAAATATAAAGCTTGCAATGCCATCCTTAAAGGATGCAAAGCTAAGAAGAAAGCTAGATGTAGAAACAATTAGATATAAAGAAAATAATAAATATATAAATCTTGGTAAGGGTAAAACTTACTATATTTTTACCTATGGATGCCAAGGAAATGAAGCTGATAGTGAGGTTATGGCTGGAATCTTAGAGGGAGTAGGATATACTTTATCTCAAGATCCAATGAATTCTGATGTTGTATTACTAAATACTTGTGCAATTAGAGAAAATGCCGAACAAAGAATATGGGGAGTTTTAGGACAATTAAAGGGTCGTAAAAGAGAAAAACCAGATATGATAGTTGGAATATGTGGTTGTATGCCTCAAGAGGAAAATGCTACTAATAAAATATTAGAATCTTATGATTTTATTGATTTAGTATTTGGTACTCATAATAGAGATCATTTACCTGAATTAATATATCAAGCATATTTAACTAAAGCTAAAGTAGTAGAAGTATTATCGAATGAAGGCACAATATTAGAGGATGCCCCAAAGGTAAGACAATCTCATCATAAGGCATGGGTTAATATTATGTATGGCTGTGATGAATTTTGCACTTATTGTATAGTTCCTTATACAAGAGGAAGAGAACGTTCTAGGTCTAAAGAGGATATAATTAATGAAGTTAATGAGCTTGTAAAAGAAGGATATAAAGAAATTACTTTATTAGGTCAAAATGTTAATGCCTATGGTAAGGATTTAGGTACTGATTATACTTTCGGTGATTTACTATATGATTTAGATAAAACAGGTATAGAAAGAATTAGATATACTACCTCACATCCGAGAGATTTAGATGAAAAAACAATGCTTGCGATGAGAGATTGTAAATCTGTAATGCCTCATTTACATTTACCAGTTCAATCTGGAGATAATGATGTTTTAAAGATTATGAATCGTAAATATACTTATGAAGAATATATGTCCAAAATTAATAGATTAAAGGAGTTAGTTCCTGATATTGCTATTACAACTGATATTATTGTTGGATTTCCAAATGAAACAGAAGAACAATTTCAAAATACTATTAAACTAGTTCAAAATGCTAAATTTGAAGGAGCTTATACTTTTATTTATTCTAAAAGAGAAGGAACTCCAGCAGCAAAGATGCCAGATTCAGTATCAGATAAAGAAAAGCATGAGCGTCTTGAACGCTTAAATGTATATGTAAATGAAGGCTATAAGAAAGGTCATGAGCGTTTCTTAAATCAGGTTGTAGAAGTATTAGTTGATGGTGAGAGTAAGAATGGAGAGGGAATGATGTGTGGTTATTCTAAGCATCTTAAGCTTACTCATTTCAAATCAAATGATTTATCATTAATTGGAAAAACAGTCAAAGTAAAAATAACAGAAGCAAAAACATGGTTTATGATAGGAGAACTTTGTGAGTAGAACAAAGATAATAATTGATTATTTTAATTCGCTACCTGAGGTAAAAAGAATCCATGAGCTTGAACCATTTATTGATAATAATATTGAAATAAGAAAATTGTTTTCAAATATAAAAAAATTACAAAAACAAATGGTTAATTCTAAAGAATATAATCAAATAAATCAATATGAAATACAGCTTAATGAATATAATAAATTAAAGGAAGATTTAATAAATTATCCTTTTGTTGAGGAATATTTAGATGCACTAGATGTTGCTTATAATGAATTGAGTATGTTTATTAATGGGGTAGAGGATTTATTTGATAAATTATTGAATGGTGATTAGAATGAATATTATAAGAGAAGAATCTAAGGTATCTTTATATATTAATAATAATGAACTTGCATACATGAAATATGATTTAAATGATAATATATTAAAAATAACTCATACTTATGTATCTGATGCTCTAAGAGGTCAAGGAATAGCAGGTAAGCTTATCAATGAAGTAATTAATATCTGTAAGGAAAATAATTATAAAATAGTACCGATATGTAGCTATGCAGTGAAATTTTTTGAGAAAAATACTCAATATAATAATTTGTTAAAAAAATAATAGCATAAAAATATACCATATATATTTAGTTATAGGAGGGAAAATAATATCTCTCCTATTTTTTTGATTTAATTATTTACACTAAAAATTTTAATTTTTTTTTAAAAATTAGAAAAAAAACAAAAACTTTTGTAAAAACTTACTATTATTATATGAAGGGTGAAAAAAACTCCAAAAAAATTTTAAGTAAGAGGTGATAAAAATGGATGAAAAAATCCTAAATGACTTT
>CAMEJG010000018.1 GCA_945919465.1 uncultured Anaeroplasma sp.
CAAAAGAGGCCTTTACTATAGCCTTAAATACTTTAAAAAGTGAATTAGATTATACAACTGCCATTAAAACTGCTAAGGAAGAAGGAATTGAACAAGGTATTACTCAAAATAAAAAAGAGGTAATATTTAATCTTTATCAAATGGGACTATCATTTGACATGATAGCAAAAGCAGTTAATTTATCAATTGATGAGGTAAAAGAAATTTTAGAAGGAAAATAGATTTTTTAGGGACTAATAGAAAATATTAGTTCCTTTTTTCTTATTTTAAAAAAAAATAGAAAAAAACCAAAAACTTTTGTAAAAACTTACTATTATTCTATGAAGGGTGAAAAAATCCTTCAAAAAATTTTAAGTAAGAGGTGATAAAAATGGATGAAAAAATCCTAAATGACTTTAATTTAAGTCTTTCAAATGATGCAGTATTTAAGCATTATTATAGTGTAGCAAGTAACCTTAGTGTTCTTGTGTCACTAATTCTAGGTGAGGAAGTCCTCCCAGAAGATATTACCTATTTATCTAATGAGGTAATAATAACACCAAAGGTTAAAAAGCCTAGGTTTGATTTAAGGATATTAATTCAAAATGAATTAAATATCGATCTTGAAATGCAAAATAATAAAGAAAAGTATTTCAAAGAAAGAGTAGTATATTATTTTTCATCAATGATTATGAATGATATACAAGAAGGTGAAAGCTACCATAGTAATAATAATTATTTAGGAATATGGCTATTGAATTCAAATGTGTCAATATTCGATAATAATAGTTATTATGAAGAGTATGTTATCTATGGAACTATTTCTAAAAAAGAAATAATAGAGGGCAAATATAAAATCTTAATTATAGATTTGAAAAAGCTTGATTTGTGTGATAACATAGAATTAAGGGAATATTTTTCCATGATAGAGTCTAAATCTAATATTACAAGGAATTTAAATTCATCTAATGACTTAATAAAGAAGGAGGCAATTAAAATGGATGATTATTTAAGATCAAAAGAGGCCTTTACTATAGCCTTAAATACTTTAAAAAGTGAATTAGATTATACTACTGCCATTAAAAGTGCTAAGGAAGAAGGTATTACTCAAAAACAAGAAGAGGTAATATTTAATCTTTACCAAATGGGATTATCACTTGACATGATAGCAAAAGCAGTTAATTTATCTATTGATGAAGTAAAGAAAATAATAGAAAAATAAATTAAATTACTATGTTAATTAAATAGTTTGATATTAGCGTTAATGAATTTTAACGCTTTTTTATTTTAGCTATTCACTAAAAGGATTTGTATTATAGATAATAAAAATACTACCTTATTTCAAAAAAAGGTAGTATGTTAATTTAATTATTAAGATATTATTATTTATCTTTTTCTTCCTAGGCCTATTTTATTATAGACCTTATTTATCTTTTTATTTGCTAAATAATTAGCGTAATCTCTTCCATCATCTAACACTTTATCAATTAATTTTGAATTAATTAATTCTTTGTATTTTTCTTGGATTGGTTTTATTTCGGATACAACAGCCGAAGCTACATCTTCTTTGAAAGATTGGTAATTTGAATCCTTATATTTTTCCTCTAAATCTTTTATTGATACTCCTGTAACACATGAAAGAATAGTTAATAAATTAGAAACACCTGGTTTATTTTCTAAATCATATTTTATTTTTCCATCACTATCAGTTACAGCACTTTTTATTTTTTTATTAATTACATTAATATCATCTAATAATGAAATATATGCTTTAGGATTAGCATCTGATTTACTCATTTTCTTTGTTGGGTCTGTCAACGACATGATTTTCGCACCAGCCTCAGGTATAAATGGTTCTGGTATTACGAATGTTTCACCATATTTCTGGTTGAATCTATTAGCTAGATCTCTTGTTAATTCTAAATGCTGCTTTTGATCAATACCTACAGGTACAACATCAGCATCATAAAGTAGAATATCTGCAGCCATTAATGATGGATACGTTAATAATCCAGCTGAAACTCCTTGAACCTGTTTTTCTTTTTTATCCTTATATTGCGTCATTCTTTCAAGCTCACCAATATAACCATTACACATCATTACCCAACCAAGTTCTGCATGTGCAGGGACCTCTGATTGTATGAAAATGTGAGCTTTATTTGGATCAAGACCACAAGCCAAATATAAAGCTACTAATGATTTAATATTTTTTCTTAATGTTTCTTTTTCTTGAGGTACAGTTATTGCATGTAAATCAGCAATAAATACTAAAAAGTCAGTAAATTCCTCTTTGTCTTGTAATTTTACAAAATTTTTTAATGCTCCTAAATAATTTCCTAATGTAATATTGCCACTAGGCTGAATACCAGATATAAATCTCATAATAAATTCCTCCTTTTGAATAAAAAAAAGCCCTTAAGAACATAATATTCTTAAGGACGCATAATTTGCGCGGTGCCACCTTAATTCCAATTACTTGGCTCTTGAATTTAGTTTTAAACCAATTCCCTAATATACCGTTTTGGTTCTTTCACTATCAACCAATCGCTAAAAACTAAAATATATTAAGTACTATATTTAGTCTATTCTTTAGTTAACGAAAAGTCAATATAAAATAATAAAATTTTTAAATTAAAGTTTCATTAAATGTTTTACTGGTTAATTGATTGTTAATGAATATTTAACTCTAAATTAACATATATTTCGAATTAAATTCATAAAAGTAATAAAATTAAAAAATTAAGTTTTATTTAATTTGAAATTAATTGAATTTTATATACTAAATAATTATAATTTGTGCCAAATTAATAAGAAAAGAGGAATTAATCATGAAATTTAAAAAAAGTTTATTAATTGGTTTTACAACCTTATCATTAATTGGACTAGCATCTTGTGGTGGAGGAGGAAGTAGTTCAAGTAGTGTATCTTCAACTACTACAACAACACCAACTACAGAGCTTACTGATTCGGAAATATATGATAAGGTATTAAAAGAATTCTACACTGCCTATAGTGAAGCACTTGATACTGATATACTAGATGAAAGATATGCCAAAATGGCAATAGCTGAAGCTAAGCTATTAGAATCAGGAGTAATGCTTCCTACAACTACTCAAGGAGGATTATATTCTTTATCTAGAGTAGCTCCATATACCTTTGATTATGCAAAAGCAGGAAATGACTCTGATAGATTTCATCAGGCTTTAGTTACAAAGGAAATAATTAAGGTGCAAGATAGAATTACTATGAAAAACAAATGGGAAGAGCTTAAAGGCTCTGGGAATTATATTAGCTGGGCAAAAAATTATTTAGAGACTCATAATTATACATTAGAGGATACTTATAATATTTCATATTCTTCAAATCCTAAAACATGGGATGTATTAGCAACATCATTATCAGCTGATAGTAATGCGATTATTAATACCTATGATGGATTAGTAGAATATGATGTTGAAGGTGTATTAAAGCCAGCATTAGCTGATTCCTGGACTATCTCTGATGATGGTTTGACCTATACATTTAAGATTAGACAAGGAGTAAGATGGGTTGATTCTCAAGGAAGAGAGCTTTCAGAGGTTACTGCTGATGATTTTGTTGCAGGTTTTCAACATATGCTAGATGCGAAAGGTGGACTTGAATATTTAGTTGACGGATTAATTGCTGGTGTTTCTGAATATTTAGAAACTCAAGATAATTTTGAAGCTGTTGGAGTAAAGGCTATTGATAATTACACTTTAGAATATACATTAACTGAAAAGACAAGTTATTTTATTTCAATGCTAGGGTATGGAGTATTTGCCCCAATGAATAGAGCATTTTATGAATCATTAGGTGGTAAATTTGGAAGTAGCTATGATTCAGCTAGTAGTGATTATAAATATGGAAAATCAGAAGATACCATCGCTTATTGTGGTCCATATTTAGTGTCTAATAATACAGCTAATTCAATGATTTCATATACATTAAATCCATTATATTGGAATAAAGATAATATAAATGTAAAAAATATAAACTGGTACTTTAATGATGGTACTGATGTAACTAAGTCATATACAGATTTTAAGGCTGGAACAATTGATGTATGTAGTTTATCTTCATCAACCATTGAAACAGCAAAAGCAGAGGGTTTATTTGATGATTATTCATATATTTCATCAACAACTACAACTACATTTATGACATTTTATAATGTAAATCGTAAAGCTTATTCTAATAGTAATGATAATTCTTTAACATCATCTAAAACAGAAAATGAAAGAATTGCTACAAACAAAGCATTACAGAATCAAAACTTCCGTTTGGCATTATCATATGCTACTAATAGAATTCTTTATAATGCTCAAAAGGTTGGTGATTCTTTAGCTACTACATCATTAAGAAACACCTATACTCCTGGAGATTTTGTTAGGTTAAGTGAGGATACTCAGGTATTAATTAATGGTGAGGAAGTATTATTTAAAAAGGGTACTTATTATGGTGAAATCATTCAGGCACAAATTGATAAAGATGGATATCAAATTAAGGTTTGGGATGAAAATATGAATGATGGGTTAGGATCTAGTGATGGCTTTGATGGCTGGTATAATGTTGAAAATGCTAAATCACATTTAGATAAGGCTATAGAAGAATTAAAAGATTTAAATATTTCAAAAACTAATCCAATTAAAATTGATTATCCATATTTTTCAAATTCAAGTGTTTATACTAATGTAGCTAATGCTTATAAGAAGTCAATTGAAGAGGCTTTAGAAGGAAAAGTAATAATTAATTTAGTTGCTTGTACGAGTCAATCAGAATGGTTAAATGCAGGATATACAACAACATTAGGCTCTGAGGCAAATTATGATATGTATGATTTATCTGGATGGGGACCTGATTATTTAGATCCTTCTACATATTTAGATACATTTCTTCCTGATGGAAATGGATTTATGACTAAATGCATCGGATTATTTTAAAATAATATTAAGGGTGGGGAATAACCACCCTTTTATGCATAAAGGAGATTATTATGTTAAGGTATTTATTTAAAAGATTATTTTATGGTTTGATATCATTAATAATTATTGTAGCTATTGTAATGGTATTGGTTTATTCATTATTAGATAGAAGCTTAGTCTTTGCTAATGATGGAGTTTATTTAAAAGCTCAAAATAATAGTAAAGAAATATATAAATATTCAAAATGGGAGGAATATGGCTATTTAGACTATGTCACTTATAATGAATATTTAGATGAATGTGTAAAAAATAATTCATTAGATTCTAGTTTAAAAAGTTCTGTTTCATCTTTTGGAAATACTGTAAAAGAAGACTCATTGCTTACTAGCATAAATCAGGAATGGATAAATAAATTTAAAAATGAATATGAAAAATTAGGATATACCGTAGTTAGATTAGATACTATTTATCAAACGGGTAATAAGGTTGCAACAGGAGGACAAAAACAATATTTTGCTTATAAGGATAAGCCATTAATTACAAGATTATTCACATATTTTAGTAATTTAATAACTATTGATAATATCCATTATGCTGAAGGTGATATTGAAAATAGAGGAATTAGTTTTACATTTTTTGATCCTGTATATGGTGGTAAGGTATTTTCTCCTGCCATTATTGGAAATGGTACTAAGCATAAATATCTTTTATATTTTGATAATAAATTTCCATTTATTCATCAAAATTTAATTACCTTAAATTTAGGAGTTTCCTATTCAATTAATCAAGGTATTGATATTACATCTATAATGTTTGATAGTCAGGGTAGTAAAAAATTAGATAATGTAATATATCCATCTGGAGTTAATGAAATATCTGCTGATGATTTACATTCATTAACTTATGTTAAGGGGTCATATGATTCAGGGCTTTCAACAATCAAAAATTATTTTATTGATGACTATACTAATGTTAAAACCAATAAGGTGGGTTTATCTAGAACTGGCTATTCATTTGTTATTGGCATAATTTCAGTAATTATTACTTATTTATTAGGTGTTCCTTTAGGAATAATGATGGCAAGAAAAAAGGACAAGCTTATAGATAAGCTTGGTACTATTTATATTGTATTTATAATGGCTGTACCTTCTTTGGCTTATATTTTTATGTTTAAGTCAATAGGTGGAGCAATATTTAATTTACCTACAGTATTTAATACTGATAGTAGTAATTTATTAATGTATGTATTACCAATAGTATCCTTGGCTTTACCATTAATGGCTAATACTATGAAATGGTTAAGACGATATATGATAGATCAAATGAATTCTGATTACGTAAAATTCGCAAGAGCTGGTGGTTTATCTGAATCAGAGATATTTAATAAGCATATTTTAAAAAATGCATTAGTTCCCATAATTCATGGAATACCTCAAGCTGTAGTTGGTTCTTTAATTGGTGCAGTAATAACTGAGGCAGTGTATACTGTACCAGGCACAGGTGGATTATTAACAGAAGCTATTAAACAATATGATAATGGTGTTATTGTAGGATTAGCTTTATTTTATGCAGCTTTATCAATTATATCAGTAATTTTAGGGGATATTTTGATGTATTTTGTGGATCCTAGAATTTCATTTAAGGAAAAGGGGGTATAGTATGAATATGGAATTAATTGATTTAAGTAATTTAAATATGACAACTGAAGAATTATTTAAACTAGAAGATAATTCAAATGTAATTTTAGAAGAAATAAATGCACCAAAATATTCCTATTGGAAAAGTGTATTTAGAGTATTCTTTAGTAAAAAAATAAATGTAGTAATATTAATTCTTTTAGCAATAGTATTAATATTTACATATATATACCCTTTGTTTTCTAATTATAATCGTTTTGAATTTTTATTAGATAATAATTCAAAGCATTTATATCCTTTAAATGCAATGAAATATCATAATGAATTTAGTATAAAATGGCTATTTGGTTCGGGCTCATCGGGAGAATCAACCTTTGATGCATTATGGGATGGAGCTAGAGTCTCTATTACTCTTGCGGTAATATGTGCAATAATTAATATGACTATTGGTTCTATTATTGGAGCTATTTGGGGCTATTCAAAGAAATTTGATAGTATTATGATGAGTATTTATAATGTTATTGCTAATATTCCATACATTTTATATATTTCAGTATTTGTATTAATATTCTCTTCAGGATTTTGGCCTTTTGTTTTCGCATTAACTTTAACTGGATGGCTAGGAATAGCTTATTTTATAAGAACTCAAGTAATTATTATTAGAGATAGAGAATATAATCTAGCTTCTCGTACACTAGGTACTCCAATATATAGATTAATAGGGAAAAATATTATGCCATATTTAACCTCAATTATTGTTACCTTAGTCGCAACAGAAATTCCTTCATATATATCTTATGAAGCATTTCTATCTTATTTAGGTTTAGGATTAAATGGAGGAATAAACGGAGATACTACAAAAGGGGTTACTTCATTAGGAAATATGATTGCTCAAGCTCAAAGTGCTATGGTTACACCTGGGTGGGAATTTGAATTTTGGGCTCCAGTATTAGTGGCTTCATTTGTTACTATTGTTTTATATGTAGTAGGTCAAAATCTAGGTGATGCTAGTGATCCAAGAACTCATATGTAGGAGGTTTATATGAAAAATAATAATATCTTATTATCCTTAAAAAATGTATGGGTTAAATTTAAGGTTAGAGGAAGAGAATTAACGGCTATTAGAGGAATTTCTTTAGATATTTATGAAAATGAAGCTATTGCGATAGTTGGTGAGTCGGGTTCTGGTAAATCAGTATTAACTAAAGCATTATCTGGTATGCTTGATTCTAATGGGTATATTAGTGAGGGGGAAATATTATTTAATAATAATGAATTAAGTGAAACTAATGCTAAATTAAATTATAGAGCTAAAAGAATTATTAATATTGTAGCTAATAAATTAAATAGATTTTCTAAGCTTGAAAATGGAGCTTTAATTTATCAAAAAATAATTGAATTGAATAATGATAAAAATAAAAGAATGAGATTAAAAGATGAAGAACAATTAGAATTTGATAAAAAAATTAATTCACTTAATTATGAATTAATTGAATTAAAAAATCAAAAACAAGCATTAGATAATTTTAAAGATAAGGAACAAATAAAAGTATTAAAAATTAAGATAAATAATATTAAGAATGAAATATATAGTATTAATTTAGAAAAGAAATTATTAAATAAACATTATATATTAGAAGCAAAAAATGATAAGGACTATTTAAATCAATATAATAAAACTATATCTAAATTAAATAAGGAATATAAAGAACTAATTAATTTAGATATTGATGAAGAAATAAAAAAAAGAAATTTAATTATAGCTAAAGAAATATATTTATCAATAGGAAGATATAATATTTTATTACAATATAAATATATTATTAAACTATTAATAGCTTTTAAAAGGGCTATGAGAATAGGTATTGATTTATCAAATGAAGATTTACTAAATAAGGTATTTGATAATGTTTTATTTAGAGTTAAGTACATTAAAGAAGAAGATAATTTAATAAAAGGAATTTGTATTTTAGATTTAGCTAAAATTAAATATACTAAGGATTGGCAACAAATAAGAGGAAGTAAAATAGCTACAGTATTTCAAGACCCTATGACTTCATTAAACCCTATTGTTACAATAGGAAAACAAATAACCTCAATTATTATGAAGCATCAAAATTGTAATGTTATTGAGGCTAGAAAAAGAGCGATTATATTGATGAAAAAGGTTGGTATTTCTAATCCAGAAAAAAGATTTGATGATTATCCATTTCAATATTCTGGCGGCATGCGACAAAGAATAGTAATAGCTATTGCTTTATCCTGCAAGCCAAAGGTTTTAATATGTGATGAACCTACCACTGCATTAGATGTAACAATTCAAGCTCAAATATTAAAATTAATTAAAGATTTACAAAAGGAATTTAATTTTACAATTATTTTTATTACTCATGATTTAGGAGTAGTTGCGAATATCGCTGATAGAGTGGCAGTATTATATGCAGGACAAATTGTAGAGCTTGGAAGTGCTAGAGAAATATTTTATGATCCTAGACATCCTTATACCTGGGCTTTATTATCCTCACTTCCTCAGCTTTCAAAAAAAGGAGAAAAATTATATTCTATAAATGGTACTCCACCATCACTTTATAACAAAATAATAGGAGATCCCTTCGCATTAAGAAATCCTTATTGTTTAAAAATAGATACTATAATGGAGCCTCCATTATTTAAAATATCAGAAACGCATTATGCTAAAACCTGGTTATGTGACCCTAGAGCTCCTAAAATACCAAAACCAGATATTATAACTAATATTCATGAAAAGCTTTTAAAGGCTTTTAATATATAAATGGAGGCATAAATGAAAAACGATAATAAAAAAGAGATATTATTATCACTTAAAAATGTTGATATTTCCTTTGGAAAAGGAGAAAAAAGAATTAAGGTAGTAAATAATGCTACATTTGATATTTATAAAGGGGAAACATTTTCTTTAGTAGGTGAATCAGGAAGTGGAAAAACTACTATTGGTAGAGCAATTATAAGAGTGAATCCTTTATCTAATGGAGAAATCATTTTTAAAGGAGAAAGAATATCAGGAAAAATATCAAAAAAATTAGAAAAAGAGGTTATTAGAAATATTCAAATGGTATTTCAAGATCCTGCTGCATCATTAAATGAAAGAGCTACAGTTGATTATATTATTAGTGAAGGATTATATAATTTCCATCTATATAAGGATGAAAAGGATAGAATTAATAAGGTTGAAAATATTATTAAAGAGGTAGGTTTATTAAAAGAGCATTTAACTAGATATCCACATGAATTTTCAGGTGGTCAAAGACAAAGAATAGGACTTGCAAGAGCTATAGTAATGGAGCCTGAATTGATTATTGCAGATGAACCTATTTCAGCACTTGATGTTTCTATTAGAGCTCAGGTTTTAAATTTATTAAAAAAATTTCAAGAAGAAAGAAATTTAACATATTTATTTATAGCTCATGATCTATCAATAGTACGTTTTATCTCTGATAGAATCGGAGTAATATATAAAGGTGATATCGTAGAAATTGCTCCAAGTGAAGAGCTATTTAATTTTCCTCTTCATCCTTATACTAGATCATTAATTTCAGCAATTCCTATTCCAGATCCAGAACTTGAAAAGAATAAGCTATTAAATAACTATGATCCATCTATTCATGATTATTCAAAAGATAAACCTAATCTTGTAGATATTGGTAATAATCATTATGTTTTTGGAAATAAAAATGAAATAGAAGAATATAAAAGAATAAGAAAAGAAGGAAATATGCCAAAATCTATAATAATTTTAGATTCTAATGATGAAAGACTTAATCAAAATATTATAGTAGAGGATAATTATATAGATGAAATCAATCCTAATGATACTTCTTCATTTATTTATACAATACTAGGATTTATATTTCCTTTTATTGGATTAATTGCGATGTTAATATTTAAAAAAATGAATTATATAAAAACATATTATTCTTTAAAAAAGGGAGTAATATATGGCTTTGGTGCTATTGGAATTATTGTATTAATATTTGTTTTTTCATTTATACTAGCTATTATATAGGTGGTGATAATATTTCAAAAAATAAAGTTATTATGAGAATATTATTATTTGTTAGTTTTTTTACTATTGCAATATTATCATTAACCTTTGGAATAGTATCACTATTTAAAGGAGATTCTGGTTATCAAATAATAACAACTGGTAATGATGAAAATTCTTTTATGGATGATGAATTAGTACTTAATTATTATATTGGTAATAATACTAATGAAAATGAATTAAAAGAAATAACTAAATTATATTCTGATTTAGTTTCATATTCTTATAAATTATTAGATTCAGAAATATTATATGATGATATTTATAATATTGCATATATTAATAATCATTTAAATGAAGAAATAGAAATAGATTCTATTTTATATAATTCATTTAAAATGATAAAAGAATATGATTTATTATTTATATTATATTTAGGACCATTATATTATGAAACTACAGGTATTATTTATAATAGTAGTAGCTTGGATTTGTTTAGCCCTTTATATAATAATGAAGTTAATAAATATTTTAATGATATTATTCATTATGTAAATAATAATAGTATTGAATTAGTTTTATTGGATAATAATCAAATAAAATTAGTAATTAATAATGATTATTTAGATTATATTAAGAATAATAATGTTAAAAATATTATAAGCTTTGGTTGGATTAAAAATGCAATAATGGTTGATTATATAGCTAATAATCTAATGTCAAAGGGATATATCTATGGAATATTATCAAGTGTAGATGGATACACTAGAATTTTAGATAATACTAATGAATATAATTATAGTATTATTGATTATGATAAAAGAAGTTATATTTGTGCAACAATAAAATATAATAATAGTTATTCTATTGTTAATTTAAGAAATTATATTTATTTAGCTGAGGATTATTATAGAATATTATATATTAATGAAGAAGAAATATATTCATATTATTTAGATAGTAATGGTAAATATTTAAAAGAAAATAGAAATATTATCAATTATTCACTCTATTATTCTTGTTTAGAAATATCACTTAATATGTTTGATTTATTCTTTAATGAAATAAGTATTGATGAAATAAATAGAATCTATGAAAAAGAAATATTTACATTATATTGTGATAATAAGATAGTATATTATAATGATAAAAATTGTAATATCTATAATTTTGAAGAAGTAGACGGAATTAGATATAATAAAAAATATATAAAATAAAAATGCAGGAAAAATATCCTGCATTAATTCTATTTTCTATTATCAAAAGCTCTTTTACTTTTTCTAATTGATTCTTTATATGTAATATCATAGTTTTTAAGGAATTGTGCAAAATCCTTTTTTCCTTGATTTACATCATCAACCTCATATTCTATTTCATAATCAACATGACCATAATATACACTCTTATCGAAGAATAAAGTGCCATCCTTATATGGAATAGAAGCTCTATAGGTTGTTAATTCTGCAATTTTATTAACATAGTAAGGTAAGCCAATTATTCTAGCATCAAACCCATTTTCTAATAAATTTAAAGCTTTTTCCTTTGATATTAGAATGTGAGTTTCATCAGCTCCTACTTCAGCTCTAGTCTTTTTAGTGATCTTAAAATTTTCACCCTTTTGGCGAATTCTTAATACAGTTTTTTCATTCATTAGTTTTGTATCTTCTGTATCAAAATAGAAGTTGGTTTGGGGGAAAATATTGTTATCTAGTTCAAATTTTTGAATTAGAAAATTATATTTCTCTTCAGTTATAAAAGTCTTAAATTCAATCTCTTTATTTACATACATAATCTCTTCCCCCTAATGAATATTCACCATATTATCTAATAAATCTAGAAAAAAATCAAGTGGTGTGATAAAATATTCTTATATTTATTTATTTTTAGACAAAATATATGGGATATTTAATATATAATTAATAAATTATTAATTATAAATTGTAAATGGGGGTTTTTATGAGCTATTGTTGTTTAGTAAGAGAAGATAAAGCTTCATTAGAAATAGAAAAAGAGATAAAAAATAGAATAAAGCTAAGTTATAATGATATGGATCCTGAAATTGTTATAGCCATAGGTGGTGATGGTACTATTATTAAGGCATCTCACCTATATCCTAATGCAATTATATTTGGAATTCATACGGGACATTTAGGATTTTATGCAAATTATAGTGTAGATGAACTAGATTTACTTATTGATGATATTAATAATAAAAATTATTGTATTGAAAAGCTTAAACTATTATCTTGTGAAATAGAAGATTCACTTGGAAATGTCATTAAAGAAAATGCATTAAATGAAATTACAGTAGTTACTCCTCCTAGAACGTTGACTCTAGATGTAAAAATAGATGGAGAGTTTTTAGAAAGATTTAGAGGTACTGGTTTATGTATTTCGACTCCAAGTGGTTCTACAGCTTATAATAAATCATTGGGTGGTGCTGTTATTGATTCATTATTAGATGTATTTCAGCTTACTGAAATGGCTGGTATCAATTCAACTAGCTATAGGACCTTATCTTCTCCATTAGTATTATCTAAAGATAGAAAAGTAGAGCTTGATGCGGTAATTGATTCTGAGGTATATATTACTGTAGATCATTTAAATTATTTAATAAAGGGCTTTAAAGCTATTAGAATCCATTATGATAATAAATATATTAATATGGCCTATCATAATCATGAAAATTATTTAAAAAGAATTAAAAGAACATTTTTAATAAGTGAAAAATAAAAATAGAGCGAGGCTCTATTTTTATGCTTTCTTAAGTATTATTTCATCAATTAATCCATAAGCTAATGCATCATCTGGTGACATATAATAATCTCTTTCAATATCATTTTTGATTGTATTAATATCCTTTTTAGTATATTTTGCTAGAAGCTCAATCATTTGGCTTTTTGTTTTTAATAGTCTTTTAGCTTGGATATCAATATCACTTACAACACCTTCAATACCACCATATGGCTGATGAATCATTATTTCACTATGCGGTAATGCATAGCGTCTACCTGAGGTTGAAGCTAAAAGAAAGGCTCCCATTGACATTGCCATTCCGATACATATTGTATTAACCTTGCTAGAAATATAATGAATTGTATCATATATAGCCATTCCAGAGGTGATGCTTCCTCCTGGAGAGTTAATATAGATATTAATATCTTCATTATTTTGTGAATCTAGAAATAATAATTCGGATACAATAATAGATGACATCTCATCATTGATTTCACCTACTAGTAAAATTATTCTATCTTTAAGAAGTCTTGAGTAAATATCATAGCCTCTTTCTCCGTTTTCATTTTGTTCTAAAACATAAGGTATATAATTCATTGTTAATTTCTCCTTTCGAGAAGATTTTAACAAAAACGTTTTCTAGAATATGTTTGATTATGTCGATAGAATTATCATTGCAAAAAAAATTAATAGGTGGTAAAATATGAGACGTAAAAATAATACAATTTTTTAGGAGGAATAAAATATTATGGCTGTAAAAGTCGCAATTAATGGTTTTGGTCGTATTGGCCGTTTAGCTTTCAGACAAATGTTTGGTGCTGAAGGTTATGAGGTTGTTGCTATCAATGATTTAACTGATCCAAAAATGTTAGCAAACCTTTTAAAGTATGACACTGCTCAAGGTGGATACTGTGGAAGAATCGGTGAGGGTTTACACACTGTAACTGCTACTGAATCTTCAATTGTTGTTGATGGAAAGGAAATTACTATTTATAAGCAAGCTGATGCAAATTTATTACCTTGGGGTGAATTAGGTGTAGATGTTGTATTAGAGTGTACTGGTTTTTATACAAAGAAGGAAAAGGCTCTTGCTCATGTAAATGCAGGTGCTAAGAAGGTAGTTATTTCAGCTCCAGCTGGAAATGATTTACCTACAATCGTTTATGGTGTTAACGAAGGTACTTTAACTGCTGAGGATAATGTAATTTCTGCAGCTTCTTGTACTACTAACTGTTTAGCTCCTATGGCTAACGCTTTAAATAACTATGCTCCAATTCAATCTGGTATTATGTCAACAATCCATGCATATACTGGTGATCAAATGATTCTTGATGGACCACATAGAAAGGGCGATTTAAGACGTGCTCGTGCTGGTGCTGCTAATATCGTTCCAAACTCAACTGGTGCTGCAAAGGCTATCGGTTTAGTTATCCCTTCATTAAAGGGTAAGTTAATTGGTTCTGCTCAACGTGTTCCAGTAGCTACAGGTTCAACTACTATTTTAACTGCAGTAGTTAAGTTTGATGGTGAATTAACTCCAGAGGGAATCAATGCAGCTATGAAGGCTGCTGCTAACCAATCATTTGGTTATAATGAGGATCCAATTGTATCATCTGATGTTATCGGTATGAGATTTGGTTCATTATTCGATGCTACTCAAACAATGGTATCTCCACTTGGAAATGGTTTATATCAAGTACAAGTTGTTTCTTGGTATGACAATGAAAATTCATATACAAGCCAAATGGTTCGTACTATTAAGTATTTTGCTGAATTACACTAATTTAGTCACTATGAAGGCCTAAGCTAAAACTTAGGCCTTTTATTTTTAGGAGTGTTTTATGGAATGGAATGAATTTATTAATAATGAAAGAGAAAAACCATATTTTAAGGATTTGATGGAATTTGTTGATGATGAATATTCTAAAAATCTATGTTTTCCTCCTTATGAATTAATTTTTAATGCCTTTAGTTTAACTAGTCCTAATGATTTAAAGGTTGTTATTCTTGGTCAAGACCCTTATCATGAAATAAATCAAGCTCATGGTCTTGCCTTTTCAGTTTTATGTGAAAAAATACCACCTTCATTAAAAAATATTTATAAGGAAATGGAATCTGATTTAAATATAAAATTAAATCAAGATGGAAATTTAGAATATTTAGCTAAGCAGGGAGTTTTATTATTAAATACAGTATTAACTGTAAGAGAAAAAGAAGCAAATTCTCATTCTAAAAAGGGTTGGGAAATATTTACAGATAATGTTATAAAATATATAAATACTTTAGATAAGCCTATTGTATTTATTTTATGGGGTAAGCCTTCAATTTTAAAAACAAAATATTTAAATAATCCCAATCATTTAATAATTACTTCAAATCACCCATCCCCACTTTCTGCTTATCGTGGATTCTTTGGTTCTAAGCCTTTTTCTAAATGTAATGATTTTTTAGAATCAAAAGGAATTACCCCAATTAACTGGGCTAATACCCAATAAGATTCTATATTAGGGAATATATTATCATTGGGTGATATAAATGCAAGGGAATTGGAATCAATCTAATTCTTATATGATGCAATATGTTGTTAAGCCAGGAGATAGTCTATATATGATTGCGAAGGCTCATGGAATAACAGTAGATGAGCTAAAAAATGCCAATCATTTAGTATCTAATGTGATTTATCCTAATCAGGTTTTATTAATACCAAAATATAGTAATTGTGATAAAACCTATATGACTGAACTAGGGGATAGTATTAAAAATATATTAACTAGACATAATATTACTATTGATGATTTAGCATTTTATAATGATTTAGATAAGCTAACTCTTGAGGGAAATCAATTATTATATATTGATAAGAAAAAGAAAACTCATAAAATTGATAAAAATGATACTGTTGAATCAATATTAGAAAAATATAATTTGTCTCCACTTGAGCTTTTAAAGCTAAATCAAGAACAATTATTCTCAACTGGTGAAATAATAGTATCTAAATAATATATTATCCTCTTATTGAGGATTTTATTTTTTATCTGGTACCATAAAAAAATTATAATTTGGATGTTTATTTAGATTCAAACATGTTTATAATAATATATTGTAAATATTTTAATATTTGAAAATGTTATACGAGGAGATTATTTTATGAAGATGACAAATAAACAAATTATATTTAAAATTAGCCTTATGGCAGTTTTTTCAGCATTATCATTCGCATTAACCTATGTTAGTATCCCACTTCCAACTGGTGCGAAGGTTCATTTAGGAAATTTTGTATGTACTCTTGCGGCATTATTATGTGGAGGTATTGTAGGTGGTGCTTCTGGTGCGATAGGTATGGGATTAAATGATATTGTATCAGGATATGGCTGGTCTACAATTGTAAGAACAATTATTGTAAAATTCTTATTTGGTTTTGTAGTAGGTTTTTTATTCCAGCTTTTAGTAAAAAGAGAAAAGGGAACTAAAGCATTAATGATTTCTTTATCAGCTATATTTGATATTTTATTTGTAGTATTTTTAATATTAAGTATTACAGGAACTTTAACATTAAATATAGGAGATGCGACAAAGGAATTTACAGTTTCTGTATTATGTCCTATATTATTAGGAATAATTGGACTTTCATTAACAGTAGCAACCTTCCTATTAAATAAATTAAAGGGTGTAAATAGAGTGGTACTTGCAGTATCATCTATTGGTGTACTTGTAAATATTGTATTTGAGTTTATATTAAGATGGCTATTAAAGGGAATTGAGCTTGGTGGAGGTGTTGCAGGATTTAATACTTCACTTGTTGATTCAATAACCAAATTACCTTCTAATTTTATTACTGGTATTGCGACAGTAATAATAACATTATTAGTATATTTACCACTATATAAAGCACTAACTACTACAGGATTTAGTAAATATATTATTAATAGTGAAGATGAAAAAGAATTAAATTAATTTTATTAAACTAATAGAAGAAGTATATTATACTAATCTATTAGTTTTTTTAAAAAAATGAAAAAATTCCATTTTAATAGTATTTAATATTTTTTAAATTTGCTAATTTGAAATATTTTGCCCTCTTTATTTTTTTATGAAAACGTAATCAATATTATTCTTTGAATAATTTATTTAGTCTAAAACGTTTACTTTTTTACATTATAGATATTTCGGTTATAATAAAAATACAAAAGTGGAATGCCACTATAAAAAACGGAGGATACAATGGAAGAAAAGATTTTAACCCCTCAAGAAGAGGTAGATGCTTTAGTACAAAAGGCTCTAAAGGCTTTAGATGACTATGCATCCTTTACACAAGAGCAAATCGATTATATCGTTGCTAAATGTTCAGTTGCAGCTTTGGATAAGCATGGAGAATTAGCTAAGCTTGCAATTGAAGAAACTGGACGTGGCGTATTTGAGGATAAGGCGACAAAGAACTTATTTGCTTGTGAATACGTTACTAATAATATGAAGAGACTAAAAACAGTTGGCGTTATTAGCGAGGATGACGTTACAGGCTTAACTGAAATTGCAGAACCAGTAGGTGTTGTTGCCGGTGTTACACCTGTTACAAACCCAACATCAACTGCTATTTTTAAATCATTAATCTGCTTAAAAACTCGTAACCCTATTATTTTTGGATTCCACCCAAGCGCTCAACAATGTTCAGTTGCAGCAGCTAAGGTTGTTTATGAGGCAGCTATTGCAGCTGGTGCTCCTGAAAACTGTATTCAATGGATTGAACATCCATCAATGGATGCAACTTCTGCATTAATGAATCATCCTGGTGTTGCTACTATTTTAGCTACAGGTGGTAATGCAATGGTTCGTGCTGCATATTCATGTGGAAAACCAGCTTTAGGTGTTGGTGCTGGTAATGTTCCTGCATATGTTGAAAAAACTTGTAATTTACGTCAAGCTGTAAATGATATTGTTATGTCAAAGAGCTTTGATAATGGTATGATTTGTGCATCAGAACAAGCTGCCATTGTAGATGTTGAAATCTATGAGCAATTTGTTGAAGAAATTAAGAAATATGGTGTATATTTAGTTAATAAGAGTGAAAAGAAGAAGCTTGAAGCATTTATGTTTAATGTTCATTCAAAGGATGAATGCCTACAAGCAAAATTAAATCCAAATATTGTTGGTAAGCCTGCAACTTGGATTGCACATGAGGCTGGCTTTGAGGTTCCTGAAAATACAGTTATCCTTTTAGCTGAATGTTCATTAGTTGGTCCAAATGAACCTTTAACAAGAGAAAAATTATCTCCAGTATTAGCATTATTAAAGTCAAATTCTACAGAAGAAGGCTTCAAGCTTGCTAAGCAAATGGTTGAATTTAATGGTTTAGGACACTCTGCTGCAATTCATACAGCATCAAAGGAGCTTGCTACTAAATTTGGTGATTTAGTTCCTGCTATTCGTGTTATTTGGAATTCACCATCTACATTCGGTGGTATTGGTAATGTTTATAATTCATTTATTCCATCATTAACTTTAGGTTGTGGTTCTTATGGTCATAACTCAGTTGCTGGTAATGTAAGTGCAATTAATTTATTAAATATTAAGAAAGTAGGACGTAGAAGAAATAATATGCAATGGTTTAAGGTTCCAGCAAAGATCTATTTTGAAAGAGATTCTATTGAATATTTACACCAAATGAAGGAAATGAAGAAGGCTTTAATTGTTACTGACCGTTCAATGGTAGATTTAGGCTATGTAAACAAGGTAGTAGATCAATTACAACTTCGTACTCCTGAGGTTCAATATCAATTATTCTGTGATGTAGAACCAGACCCATCAATTCAAACAGTATTAAAGGGTGTTGAATTAATGCGTTCTTTTGAACCAGATACAATTATCGCTTTAGGTGGAGGTTCTTCAATGGACTGTGCTAAGGGTATTTGGTTATTCTATGAACAACCACAAGTTAATTTCAATGACCTTAAACAAAAATTTATGGATATTCGTAAGCGTGCATTCCAATATCCTGAATTAGGAAGAAAGGCTAAATTAGTTTGTATTCCTACAACTTCTGGTACTGGTAGTGAGGTTACACCTTTCGCAGTTATCACAGATAAGGTTGAGCATAAGAAATATCCATTAACAGATTATTCTTTAACTCCAACAGTAGCTATTATTGACCCTGCATTTGTTATGAATTTACCTCGTTCAATTGCAGCAGATACTGGTATGGATGTATTAACTCATGCAACAGAAGCATTCGTTTCTACTTTAGCTTCAGATTTTACTGATGGTTTAGCTATTCAAGCAATTAAGATGGTATTTGAATATTTAGAGCGTTCTTATAAGAATGGTAAGAATGACCCTGAGGCTCGTGAGAAAATGCATAATGCTTCTTGCTTAGCAGGTATGGCATTTGCTAATGCATTCTTAGGTATGAACCACTCTATGGCACATAAGATTGGTGGCGAATTCCATGTACCTCATGGTAGAGCTAACGCAATTCTATTACCATACACAATTCGTTACAATGGTCAAAAGCCACAAAAGCTTTCTACATGGCCAAAATATAACTACTATCGTGCTGATGAAAGATATGCAGAATTAGCTAGAATTTTAGGTCTTCCTTGTTCAACAGTTGAAGAGGGTGTAGAATCATACGCTAAGGCTTGTGGTGAATTAGGTAAGAAGGTCGGAATTAAGATGAACTTCGAATCTCAAGGCTTAGATCGTGAAGCATATATGTCTCAAGTAGTTAAATTATCATATTTAGCTTATGAGGATCAATGCTCACCAGCTAATCCACGTGTTCCTATGGTAGAGGATATGCAAAGAATTTTAATTGATGCTTATGATTCAAAGGAATTCTTAGAGGACTAAAATGTTAACTACTAAACAAAGAGTATATTTACGTTCTCTTGCCCAAACTGAACCAACTACATTTCAAATTGGTAAAGATGGGTTAAGTGATAATATGCTTACTGATGTTATTAATTATTTGAATAAGCATGAAATAATTAAAATATCAGTACTACAAAATTCTAATGTTGAACCACAAGATGTAATTAGCTATTTTACAGTTAATAATATAGAATTTGTTCAACATATAGGTAGAGTATTTGTGTTTTATAAGCATTCAGATAATGCTAAAAATCCTATTGAATTACCAATAAAATAATAAATATAAACCAATCTTTAATAAAATAAGGATTGGTTTTTTTTATATTTTTATATATTATTTCTTATTTTTTGGCTAATTATATGAAAAATATATCAAAAAAAGGATAATTTATAGTAATTATTTAATAAATATGGTATATTAATAATGCTTTAAAAAATAGATCAGATATGTTTTATTAAAATTGAGGTTTAGGATTATGAATTATTTACAAATAATAAATTTAATATTTGGTATAATTATGGGAATATATACATTGATGTTTTTTCATTTTGTTATATTCTTTTTTGTTGGTTTATTTAAAAGAAAAAAATTTCCTAAAACAACAGTAATGAATAAGTATGGAATAATTATTCCAGCTAGAAACGAAGAAAATGTTGTTGGTAATTTAATTGAAAGTATTCAAAAATGTAAATATCCTCAGGATAAGCTTCATATCTTCGTCATTGCTCATAACTGCACTGATAATACTGCAATGGTTGCTAGAAAATATGGTGTTACAGTATATGAGTATAATAATTTAAATGAATGTACAATGGGATATGCCTTTAGATATTTATTTAGTCAGATAGAAAAAGATTATAAAACCTCTAGTTTTGATGGCTTTTTCCTATTTAATGCTGATAATGTAGTTGCTGAAGATTATTTTGATAAAATGAATGATGCTTTTGAATATTATGATAAGAAAAAGGTTATAACTTCATTTAGAAATGCTAAGAATTTTGGTACTAATTTAATGTCAGCTTTATATGGTTTATATTTTGTAAATGGCTGTCGTTTTGAATCTCGTGGTAGAACTGTGTGTGGTTGTTCTACACGTGTTCAAGGTACTGGATATGTAATAAGTTCTGAAATAGTTAAAAATGGATGGAATTATGTAACCTTAACTGAGGATTGGGAATTTTCTACTGATCAAATATTATCAAATAATAAAATATATTATTGTGATGAAGCCGAATTCTTTGATGAACAACCTACAAATGTAAAAATAATGTGGAGACAAAGAGTAAGATGGTCAAGAGGACACTGGTTGGTTTTCTTAGCTAGATTTAAAGATTTGATGAAATCATTATTTAGTAAAAATTCTAAGCATAAAATATCTGTTTGGGATATTACGATGAATATTATGCCATTTTGTTTAATTGTTTTAGGTATCAATTTATTTCATTTGATTTTTTTACTATTTACTCCTTTGTTTTCTGATATAAGCCTACAATTTGTTTTCTTAAATAATCCAGGTTATGGATTTATAGGAGTTGTTGTTGCTAAATTATTTGGAGTAGAATCTTTATATAGTATCTTTGGTGATTTTTGGACAAAATTATTATTTGGTGATGCTTATTTATTTTCTTTTGCAAGATCTGTTATTACCTATTGTTTAGTTTCATCACTATGGGGTTTTTTAACCTTTATAGTTGAACATAAGAGAATTAAGAATATTTCTTTAGGATTAAAAATATTATCAGCATTGTGCTGGCCATTATTCCTAGCCATTCAGTTTATTATTGATATTCAAGCAGTACTTTCAAGAAATTTAGGATGGAAGCCAATTCCTCATAAGGATGATACAAGAATACATAATTTAAAATAAATTAAGCCAAATATTGGCTTTTTTTTAAAATAAAAAAAAGGATACATTATTTTCTAGTAAAATAAATTATTTTATGTTATATTAATACTTGATATTTTATTTATTATTAATATATTGGAGATTTATTTATGGATTACTTACAAATTATTAATTTAATATTTGGAATTGTATTTGGTATTTATACTATAATGGTTGCTCATTTTGCAGTTTTCTTTATTGTAGGTCTATTTACAAAAAAGAAATTTCCTGAGACAAAAATAAAAAATAGATATGGCATCATTATTCCTGCAAGAAATGAAGGGAATGTTATGGGATCCTTAATTGAAAGTATTAACCATACTAGTTATCCAAAGGATAAATTACAAATATTTGTTATTGCTCATAACTGTACTGATAATACTGCAGAAATATCTAGATCTTTAGGTGCTACAGTATATGAGTATAATAATTTGAATGAATGTACAAAAGGATATGCCCTTAAATATTTATTTAATAAAATTGAGGAAGATTATAAGGTATCTAGCTTTGATGGATTTGTTATTTTAGATGCTGATAATATTGTTTCTGAAAATTATTTTGACAAAATGAATGATGCTTTTGAAGCATGTGGAAAGAAAAATGTTATAACCTCATTTAGAAATGCTAAAAATTTCGGTTATAATTTAATGTCTGCATTATATGGTATTTATTTTGTGAATGGTTGTCGCTTTGAATCTCGCGGAAGAACTGTATGTGGCTGTTCAACTAGAGTGCAGGGTACTGGTTATATTATTAGCTCTGATATGGTAAAGGATGGATGGAATTATCTAACTTTAACAGAGGATTGGGAATTAAGTGTTGATCAAATATTTTTAAATAATAAAATAGTATATTGTGATGAGGCTGAATTTTTTGATGAACAACCTACAGATTGGAAAATAATGTGGAGACAAAGAGTTAGATGGTCTAGAGGACACTGGTTAGTTTTTGTTCAAAGAATAAAGGATTTAATTCTAGGCTTATTTAGTAAAAAAACTAAATATAAGGTATCAGTTTATGATATTACAATGTGCATTCTACCATTTTGCTTAATATTATTAGGAATAAATCTTTTACAAGCTATATTGTTGTTATTTACTCCATTATTTTCAGATTTAAGTATACAATATGTTTTTTTAGATAATCCAAGTTATGGATTATTAGGTGATATTGTTGCAAAAATATTTGGTGTTGAATCTCCGTATAGTATTTTTGGAGATGTTTGGACTAAGCTTTTATTTGGTGATGCGTATTTATTTTCTTTAGCTAGAACCTTTATTTTCTATTATATTGGAACCACTCTTTGGGGATTCTTAACCTTTATTGTTGAGCATAAGAGAATTAAAAATATATCTATTGGATTACAAATTCTTGCTTCATTTTCTTGGTCATCCTTCCTTATTATTCAATTTTTAATTGATATCCAAGCAGTATTATCAAAAAATTTAGGATGGAAACCAATTCCTCATAAGGATGATACAAGAATACATAATTTAAAATAATTATTTATTAGATTTGAAGGTTTCAAATGAATTATTTTGATATAATTAATTTAATTTTTTCCATTTTGTTTTCTATAATAGCTTTATTAATGATTTTATATTTAATATTTGGAATAGCAGGATTATTCTTTAAAAAAAGATTTCCATATTCTAAAGAAAAAGCTAGATTTGCTGTTGTAGTAGCTGCAAGAAATGAAGAAAATGTTATTTGTAATTTAATAAATAGCATTAGAAATTGTGATTATCCAAGGGAAAAGATAGATATTTTTGTTGTTGCTCATAATTGTACAGATTCTACAGCTCTTGTAGCTAAAAATCTAGGTGCTATTATATATGAATATAATAATCTAAATGAATCTAGAAAAGGTTATGCATTAAATTATTTATTTAGACAAATAGAAAAGGATTATAATATTTCTAGCTATGATGCTTATATAATTTTAGATTCAGATAATACGGTTAATAAGGATTATTTTTTGAAATTAAATGATGCCTTTATGGCTAATAAAAATTCTATTATTACTTCATATAGAAATTGTTCAAATTTTAATGATAATATAATATCTAGTCATTATGGAATCTATTTTATGCTTGCAAATAGATTAGGTTCTCGTGGTAGAGCTTATCTAAATTCCACATCTAGAATCCAGGGAACTGGATATTTAATTCCCTCATTATTTTTAATAAATGGATGGAATTATTATTCATTAACTGAGGATTTAGAAATGACTTGTGAAGAAATTATAAATAATCATAAAATAATATATTGTGATGATGCAGAATTTTTTGATGAACAGCCTACAAGTATTAATATAATGTATAAACAAAGATTAAGATGGGAAAAGGGATTATTAATTGTATTTAAGGAAAAAGCATTAAAACTAGTAAAATCTATTTTGAATAAAAATACAAAATATAAAATATCGGTTTTTGATACTTTAATTAATATAACACCTATAGTTCTTATTATGTCAATTATATATTTATTACATTTTATTTTATTATTGATTGGTTTTTTAATATATAAAGGTACTTCATTTAATGATGCTTTTCTAAATTCATCTATATTTATTCAATCTGGAGAAATTCTATCATTAATTTTTGATAAAATAAATACTAATGATTTATGGTTCCAATTATTATTTTCTTGTAGCTATATTTATTCTTTAATAAGAGTGATATTTTTATTTATATTAATTAGTATTTTAGGGGCTATATTTATTTATATACTAGAAAATAAAAGAATAAAAAATGTTTCAATAGGATTAAAAATATTATCTATATTAACTTTTCCATTATTTTTAATATGCCAACTTGTTATTGATATTCATGCTGTATTTCAAAAAAATGTAAAATGGGATACAATTCCTCATAAGGGAAAAAATAAATAATTTTATTTAAGCCAAATCATTTGGCTTTTTTTTCTATTTAATGGGATTAAAAATTAAAAATAAATAGTAAATTACTTGATAATTTGTTATAATATCAAATAATAAAGGATGTGAATGTCATTAAGACAAGACTATGAAAAGATTAATATTAGTAGATGGAAATTCATTGATGTATCGTGCTTATTATGGTACAAGTATGAGTGGTTCTATTCAGCAAAATTCTAAGGGTTTATATACTAATGCTATTTATAATTTTGCAAGAATGATGAATCATTTGATTAATACTGAATATGATAATATATTAGTAGCCTTCGATGCTGGCAAAAAAACAATTAGACATGAATTAATGGCTGATTACAAAGCAGGAAGAGCTCCTATGCCAGATGAGTTTCGCATGCAAATTGCCTATATAAAAGAATATTTAGATATAATGCGTATTAAACAATATGAACAATCATTATATGAAGCAGATGATATAATTGGTACAATGTCAAAAAGAGCAGAGGAAAGTGGATATCATGTTGATATTTATTCATCTGATAAGGATTTACTTCAGCTTATCAGTGATAATGTAACAGTTCATTTGACAAAAAAGGGTATGACTGATTTAGAAGATTATACCCCAGAGTCTTTTTATGATAAATATGCTATTAAATACACTCAATTTATTGATTTAAAAGCATTGATGGGTGATAAGAGTGATAATTTGCCTGGGATTCCCGGAATAGGCGAAAAAAAAGCAGTTAAATATCTTCAAGCTTATGGTACCTTAGAGGGTATAATTGAGCATATGGATGAAATCAAGGGTGCTGATGGAGAAAAAATTAGATCTAATTTTGAGAGTGCTAGGTTATGCCAAAAAATGGCTACTATTATTCGTGATTTTGATATGAAAATAAGCTTAGAGGATACAGAACGTAAGGAATGTGATAGGGATAAGCTTATATCCTTTTATACTGAATTAGAATTTAAATCATTATTAAAGGATATTATAGTAGAAAAACCAAAGGTAGATACAAATTATAATTATGAAGTTATAAAGGATCCTTTTAGACTAAGAGAAATATTACTACCATATTCAGCATTATATTTTGAAACCTATGATTATAATTATCATAGATGTCCTATATTAGCTATAGCTATTTCTAATAGCTTAGGAAATTTCATTATTGAACAGGATATGATTTTTGCTAGTATGGATTTTATGTTATTTTTATCTGATAAAAATAATCATAAATCTATATTTGATTATAAAAAGTCTTATGTATTATGTAAAAGATTAGATTTAGAGCTATTGGGTGTTGATTTTGATTTGTTATTAGGTACATATATATTAAATCCTTCTATAGCTAAAGAAGAATTTAAGCTTATTGCAGATTCATATAATTATTCAGATACCTATTATGATGAACAAATCTATGGCAAGGGTGCTAAAAAATCTATGCCTAGTAGTGATAGAATCTTTATTCACGCCTCAAAAAAAGCAAATGCAGTTTATAATTTAAGAAATACTGTAATAGAGGAATTAAAGAAAAAAGAACAATTATCATTACTTAATGATATAGAAATACCATTATCTAAGGTATTAGGTAATATGGAATATACTGGTATCTCAGTAGATTTAGATGAACTAGAAAGACAAAGATGTGATTTATTTGATCAAATAACTAATTTAGAGCGTGAAATATTTAATATTGCTGGTAAAACCTTTAATATTTCTTCTCCTAAACAATTAGGTACTTTATTATTTGATGAATTAAATATTCCATATCCTAAAAAGAAAGGAAATTCATATTCAACTGATATTGAGGTTTTAGAAGCAATAAAGGAATATAATCCAATAGTAAATTTAATAATTGATTATAGAGCTAAAACAAAGCTTTATAATACCTATATTATAGGATTAAAGGAATTTATATATCCTGATCAAAAGGTCCATACTATTTTTCAACAAGCATTAACTCAAACAGGAAGATTATCTAGTATTGATCCTAATTTGCAAAATATTCCAATTAGAACTGAGGATGGACATAAAATAAGAAAGATGTTTATTCCTACTAAAAAAGGAAATCAACTATATTCTGCAGATTATTCCCAAATTGAATTAAGAGTATTGTCTCATATGGCTAATGTAAAAAAATTACAAGAGGCTTTTATAAGTGGTGAGGATATCCATACAAAAACAGCTAAAGAAATTTTTCATAAGGATGAAATTTCTTCAATAGATAGAAGAAGAGCTAAGGCTGTTAATTTTGGAATAGTTTATGGAATATCTGCATTTGGACTTGCATCAGATATTGGGGTTACTAATGCTGAAGCTTCAAAATTCATTCAAAAATATTATGAAGCCTATCCAGAAATAAAAGAATATATGGATAATACCATAGAATTTTGTAAAGAAACAGGCTATGTAAAAACAATGAAAAATAGAATAAGATACATACCTGAAATTAATTCTAATGTATATATGCAAAGAGAATTGGGAAAAAGGATGGCAATGAATGCTCCTATTCAGGGTAGTGCTGCTGATATAATTAAAATTGCTATGATTTTAGTTGATGAAGAACTTGAAAAGCAAAAGCTTAAAAGCAAAATGCTTGTAACAGTACATGATGAGCTAGTTTTTGAGGTTGAAAAAGGAGAAGAGGATAAACTTCAAAATATTGTTAGAGATAAAATGCAAAATGCCATTAAGCTTTCTGTGCCACTTTTAGTTGATGATTCTTTTGGCAATAACTGGTATGAGGTAAAATAGAGGTGATAATATGCCTGAACTTCCAGAAGTAGAAACAGTGAGAAGAGTTTTAACTGAGGAATTAGTTGGACTTGATATTACAGATATAGATATAAGATATCCTAATTTGATTGAAGGAGATATCAATGAATTTAAAAATAATATTATTAATAAAAAAATATGTAAGCTAGATAGATTAGGTAAGCATTTAATATTTATTTTAAATGATGGAGCCTTATTAAGTCATCTAAGAATGGAAGGAAAATTCTTTTATGTAGATAATGATTTTCCAATAAATAAACATATCCATGTAATTTTTAAGCTATCTAATAATAAATTATTATGTTATCAGGATGTGAGAAAATTTGGAAGATTTAATTATAGAAGTTTAAATGATTTATATACTACTCCTCCTTTAAATGAAGTTGGAGTGGATTTAACTATTAATAATAATTATTCTATAAATGATATTTATAAAAAAATAATTAATAAAAAAATACCAATAAAGGCTACTTTACTTGATCAATCAATATTAGCAGGATTAGGTAATATTTATGTTGATGAGGTTTTGTATGAGGCTCATATTAATCCTAATAGATTATCAAATACTATTACTTTAGAAGAATTAGAATTAATAATTAATCAAATGAAAATTATTTTTGATAATGCAATATTAAATAAAGGAACTACTATTAAAAGCTATACTTCTAGCTTAGGAGTTATAGGAAATTACCAAAATTTTTTGAAAGTTCATACAAAATCTTCATGTCCTTGTTGCAAAAGCACCTTGACTCGTGTTAAAATAAAGGGAAGAATGACTTATTATTGTGAAAAATGTCAGAGGTGACTTTAGTGAAACAGGTAATTGGAATTACTGGAGGCATTGCAAGTGGCAAAAGTAATGTTTGTAGTGTTATTAAAAACGAAGGATATCAAATAATTGATTCTGATCAAATTAGTCGTGATTTTTCTAAAAAAGATTATCCAATTTATAATGAAATAATAAAAGCCTTTGGTGAGGATTATTTAGATGATAATTTAGAAATAAATAGAAAGAAGCTTGCAAAGCTAATTTTTCATAATAATGAAGCAAAAGAAAAGCTAAATAGTATAACTCACCCTATTATTATTGAGGAAATAAAAAAACAAATAGAATTAGCTACTGATAATATTGTATTTGTTGAAATACCTCTTTTATATGAGGCCAAGTTAGAATATTTATGTGATAAAGTAATTTGTGTATTTTTGAATAAAAAAACTCAAGTTGCTCGTTTAATGGAAAGAGAAGGAATAGATGAGGATTATGCCTTAGAAAAAATTCATTCTCAAATGGATTTATATCTTAAGAAAACCAAGGCTGATTATGTAATTGATTCAAAGGGAAGCTTTGAAGAAACTAAAAATCAAGTCTTAGAAATAATAAAAAAATTAAAAGGAGTGTAAAAAATATGGTTACAGTTGAAACTTCAGAAAATGCAAAGGATTTAACTTTACAAACTCATTATTACAAAGCATCATATCAACAAATTAAAGCACTATACCTTGAAATCCTTGAGGGTTTAGGACATACTATTGTTTCTGAGAATGATGACTATAGTGAAATTTATTCAGAAATTCCACATATGGAGGTTATTGCGAAAATAATTATGCAAGATCCTAAGGAAACCTCAATAGATTTTTATATTAATTCTGATTTTTTAGTTGGATCTAAAGGCAAAGCCTTAAAATTTATTAAGGATACTCTTGCAAAAATTGAAGCAAAATATGAATTTAAGGGAGTATCATTACATAAATAGGTGATAGTATGGCTAAGAATATATTTGATGTTCAATCAAAAATGAATATTATATCTAGCTTTACTTTATCTAATGATGATGTATCATCTATATCGCTTTTATATGCACCACTGATTGGCAGTGATGCATTATTGCTTTATTTTGCCTTTCAATCATTATTAGAGCGTAATAATATGAAGAGTGAAGAATTATCTCATCAAGATTTTTTTGAGATATATTCTTTAGATTCTTTAGCCTTTTTAAAGGCAAGATATAAGCTTGAAGGTATTGGATTATTAAATTCATATCAAAATGAGAATTCATTTATCTATGTAGTTTGTCCTCCATTAACAGCTAAAAGTTTTTTAAAGGATGTTACATTAGGATTATTTTTATATTCTAAAATTAGAAAAGAAACCTTTGATTTTATATGTAAACATTTTAAGATTGATTCTGTAAATAAAAATCTATATAAGAATATTACTAAACCTTTTGATGAGGTATTTGATTCTAGAATTGATAATAATTCTACATATGAAAAATTCCAATATTTATTAGGAAAAAATCCTAATAGAAGTATTAAAATATCAAAAAGCAATATAGATATTAATAGTTTTTTAAATAATATTAATTTAGATTTTTTAGAAACTGGAATAACAGAACAATTTAAAACTCAAATCATTACTTTAGCATTTGTATATGGTTTTACGGAATCAGAAATGCTTTCTTTATTTAATGATTCAATAAATAAAAGTGGTTTATATGATTATCGTTTATTAAAGAAAAAAGCCTATACATTATTTAATTATAAAAGAAATATGAAGGCTCCAATTTTAGAAATGAAAGAAAATGAAACTATAAAAGATGATGATTTAATTAATTATTTAGATAATATATCTCCAAGTGAATTTCTTGAGGATATAATACCTAATTATCCTCCAAAATATTTAGAAACAATCAATGATATATATATTAATATTGGACTTCCTAGAGGAGTTATTAATTGTATGATTATGAAGGTTGTTAAAGAAAAGGGAGGGGAACTCCCTACTCTTAAATATTTTCAAAGGGTTAGTGAATCATGGATTAAGGATAATATTTTTTCTACAGCAGATGCTATAAAATATGTAACAGGCTTTAAGGATGATTCTGGTGATAAAGCTAATAAGCCATACGACAAATATGGGGGATTTGATGTATTATGAGAAAAATTGAAATTGAATTTGATGCTAAAGCAGTAGATGAATATGTATTAAAACTTAAAGAGAAATTACCTCAATATGATATAAATGTCAATAATGCAAATGATTTTGAAATATTATTACATGAAAGAGAAAATTGTATTAATTGTAAGGGATTAAATTGTTGCTTAAATGGCAATAAAGGGTTATATACAGTTTTTAATGATGGAAAGTTTTCATTAGTAGATTGTGAATATAAAAAAGAAGCTAGGAATGAAAGTTTAAAGGATAGCTTGATTAAGACTCTATATTTACCTAAAAAAATATTAGAAGCTAATATAAAGGATTATTATACTAATTCTGAAAGTAGAAAAAAGATTTATACTGCAATTGTCAATTTTGTAACAAATTATGATTCTAATTCTATGAATAAGGGTCTATATTTATTTGGTAATTTTTCAGTGGGTAAAACCTATACTTTAGCTTGTTTAGCTAATGAGCTTGCAAGAAAGAATATATCTTGCTTATTAATCTATTTTCCAGATTTAGTATCTGATTTAAAAAATGCAATTGGTACTACTAGGTTTGAATCATTAATAAACATGTTAAAAACTGTAGATGTTTTGATGCTTGATGATTTAGGTAGTGAAAATATGACTCCATGGTTAAGGGATGAAATATTAGGACCAATTATTAATTATAGATTATTAGAAGGAAAAACTTTATTTATTTCTTCTAATATACCACCAATAGAACTTGTTAATCATTTTTCAATAGATAAGGCTCCTCAAAATAGAATTAAGGGAGAAAGAATTGTATCCAGACTTAAAGATTTAGTGACATCTATTTCAATGGATGATTGTAATCCTATAAGAAGATAAATATCTACTTGAAAATAATGAAGTGATTTGATATAATATTCTTGTCGATGATGAAGGACAAGATATAATTATTTTATTTTTAGAGAGAATACGGCTGGTGAAAGTATTTAATGAATATTTATATTACTACCTTTAAAGACGAATGGAGGAAATGCCATTCCGTATTCCGCGTTAAGGATTTGAGAGTTAGAATTATATTCTAAAATTAAGGTGGTACCGCGATTAATCGTCCTTTTTAGGGCGATTTTTATTTTTTAGGAGGGAATAAAATGTTAAAGATTACATTAAAAGATGAAAGTGTAAAAGAAGTAGAAGAAGGAAAATTAGTTATAGAAGTAGCTAAAGAAATATCTTCTAGTCTTGCAAAAAAGTGTGTTGCTGCAAAGGTTGATGGTGAATTAGTTGATTTAAAATATAAATTAACTAAGGATGCAAAATTAGAATTAATATTACTTGAGGATAAAGAAGCATTTGAAATTATTAATCACTCATGTGCTCATTTACTTGCTCAAGCAATGAAGAGATTATATCCAAATACTTTATGTGGTGTTGGTCCTGCAATTGAGGAAGGATTCTATTATGATTTTGGAGTTCCAACATCAGTAGCTTTAGAGGATTTACCTAAGATTGAAGCTGAAATGAAGAAGATTGTTAAGGAAAATATCTCTATTAATCATTATTATTTATCAAAGGCTGAGGCTAAGGAAAAATTTAAGAATGATAAATTTAAATGTGAGCTTATTGATGCAGTAGATGATGATGTAGTTGGTATTTATGAACAAGGAGATTATGCTGATGTTTGTAGAGGACCTCATGTCATTTCAACTGGTGTTTTAAAACATTTTAAGCTTTTGAATGTAGCTGGTGCTTATTGGAGAGGAGATTCTAAAAATGAGATGCTTACTCGTATTTATGGTACTTGTTGGGCTACTCAAGAGCTATTAGATACTCACTTAAATAATTTAGAGGAAAGAAAGAAAAGAGATCATAGAAAGCTTGGAAAAGAATTAGGATTATTTATGATTTCTGATTTTGGACCTGGTTTACCATTTTGGTTACCTAATGGTTATACATTAAGAAGAACATTAGAGGATTTCTGGTTAAGAATTCATAGAGAAAGAGGCTATTTAACTATTAATACTCCTATAATGCTAAATAGAGAATTATGGGAAACATCAGGACATTGGGATCATTATAAGGAAGATATGTTTACTATTGAAGTTGAAGATGGAACCTATGCAATTAAACCAATGAATTGTCCAGGAGCTATTCTAGTATATAAAAATGATCTACATTCATATAAGGATTTACCTTTACGTTATTCTGAATTAGGTAATGTTCATAGATATGAAGCTTCTGGTGCATTAAATGGATTATTTAGAGTTCGTGGATTCACTCAGGATGATGCTCATATTCTACTAACTGAATCACAGGTTGGTGATGAAGTTGCAAGAATATTATCACTTTATGATTATGTTTATTCTGTATTTGGTTTAGATTACTCTATTGAGTTATCTACTAGACCTGAGGATAATTACATAGGTGATATTGCGGTATGGGATGAAGCTGAAGAAGCATTAAAGAAGGCTTGTTTAGCTACTGGTCATAGCTTTAAGATTAATCCAGGAGATGGAGCTTTTTATGGACCTAAGCTTGATTTTAAGCTAAGAGATTCAATGAATCGTATTTGGCAATGTGGTACTGTTCAATTAGATATGCAATTGCCAGGAAGATTTAATTGTACTTATATTGCTGAGGATGGAACTAAGAAAACTCCTGTTATGATTCACCGTGCATGCTTCGGTTCATTAGAACGTTTTATTGGAATTATGATTGAAAATTATGCTGGAGTATTCCCTACTTGGTTAGCACCTGTTCAAGTAAAATTAATACCTGTTAATATGGAATATCATAAAGAATATGCTGAAAAGCTTGTTTCTATTTTCTCTAAAGAGCAAATTAGATTTGAAATCGATTATAGAGATGAAAAACTAGGCTATAAGATTCGTGAGGCTCAAACTAAGAAGATACCTTATACTCTTGTTATTGGAGATAATGAGGTTAAGAATAATCTTGTTACTTATCGTAAGCATGGTTCTCAAGAACAGGTTACTGTTTCTGTAGATGAATTTGTTGAAATTATTAAAAAGCATAATTTAGAATTAAATTAAGATTAGCCTAGCAAATTGCTAGGCTATTTATATGGAGGAATAATTATGGCATTACTTGATGTAGAGGGTTTGAGATTTAAATATACTGATAATGAACTATTTAATAATATTAGCTTTAGGATTAATCCTAAAGAACATATTGTATTAGTTGGAGATAATGGTTGTGGTAAATCTACATTTATGAATTTAATTGCCAAAAATCTTATTCCTGATAGTGGTATAATTAGTTGGATGAATAATGTATCATTTGGTTATTTAGATCAGCATTTAAAGGTTAATAAAGATGTTACTATATATGATTATATTACTGAGGTATTTAAGCCATTAATAGAAAAAGAAGCATTAATGAATTCATATTATGAAAAGCTTTGTAATTGTAAGGAATATGAATATGAAAGATATTTAAATTATGCACAAACTATTCAAGATGAGCTTGATAAAGCTAATTTTTATGCAATGAATTCAACCATGGGAAATATGATTAATGGATTAGGTATAGCTGATTATGGAATGGATACTAAGCTTTCAAATTTGTCTGGTGGTCAAAGAGCTAAGGTTTATTTAGCTAAGCTATTACTTGAGGCACCTGATGTATTATTGATGGATGAACCTACAAACTTTTTAGATGTTGCACATATAGAATGGCTTAGTAAATATTTAAAAGAATTTAAAAAAGCTTTTGTAGTAATAAGCCATGATGAAGGATTTCTAAGAAATATTGGTATGGTTGTTTATGATTTATCAAATAAAGAAATGACTAGATATAATATGGATTATGATCATTTTCTAATTGAAAAGGAAATTAGAAAAGAACAATATCAAAAGAATTATAATTCTCAACAAGCATTCATAAAGAAAACAGAACAATTCATTCAAAAGAATATTGTTAGAGCTACTACTACTAAGCAAGCTCAATCAAGAAGAAAGATGCTTGAAAAAATTAAAGTACTTGAGAAACCTAAAAATCATGAGCCTATGCATTTAACATTTCCTTTTTCAAAGGGACTAGGGCAAGAGGTATTAAAGCTTGAAGGTTTATCAGTTGGATATGGGGATAAGATAGTATTAGGGGATTTGAATTTTTTAATGAAGCATAACCAAAAAATTGCAATATTAGGGCATAATGGAGTAGGAAAATCTACTATTTTAAAAACGATTATGGGGTTATTACCTAAAATAGAAGGAGAATATATATGGAATCCTTCTGCTGATTTGAATTATTTTGCGCAAGAAGAGAAATATGAGGCAAATGAAACTCCAATAAGCTATTTAAGATATTTTTATCATATGAAAACTGATGGTGAGCTTAGAAGCGTCTTGGCTAGTGCAGGTATTAAAGGTGACTTAGCTATAAAACCTATGAATAGTTTATCTGGTGGAGAGCAAACTAAGGTTAGATTAGCACTTATGACTATGAAAAAAAGTAATGTTTTAATTTTTGATGAGCCTACAAATCATTTAGATATTCATTCAAAGGCTGAACTATGGGAATCAATTGATAAATTTCCAGGCAGTGTAATATTAGTGACTCATGAGGATGATTTCTATCAGGGATTAGTAGATACGGAATTGAAATTTGAATAGAACTAAAAGTATAGTTAAAAGTTTGTATGCAATGATGATTTTTCTTGACATTATATAGTAAAATCATTATAATTGAAATGCTGAGGTGATTTTATGAAGTTTACTTTAGCTAATTTAAGGAAGCTAGGTAGCAATTATTCCTTTGATGAGGAAATGGATTTAAGTAAAGAGCTAGATGGATTTGAGGATATTAAATCATCTTCTTTATGTAAGGTTCATACAACTATTAAGGAAAGAGGAGAAGAAACCTATTTATGTATATTTCATATTGAAATAGATTTGGTTTTAGAGGACTCTGTTACATTAGAAGAAATTCCTTATAATATTACAGTAGATGCTGAAGAATTATTTTCAAATGATGAGAATTTAGATGATGCATTTCCTATTGAGGGAATTACATTAGATACTAAAGAGGCTATATTAACTAATATTTTAATTAATAAGCCTATGGCTACATCTAATACTGGTTATGTATCTGATGAAGAAGATGATTCTCCTAGTGATAATATTAATCCAGCATTTGCAAAATTAAAGGATTTATTATAGGAGGTGTTTTACAGTGGCAGTACCTTTTCGTAGAGTATCAAAAAGTAAGAAGCATATGAGACGTTCTCACTTAGCTTTAAATGTACCTGGTATGATTACTTGTCCTAACTGTGGCGAATTAACTTTAGCTCATAGAGTATGTTCAAACTGCGGTTTCTATAAGGGTAAACAAGTAGTAGTTGTTAAAACTTCTAATACTGAAGAAGAATAATAATTAATAGAAATAGACACCTTGGGTGTCTATTTTCTATTAATAGTGATTTTTATATAAATTTATGATAAAATTAATTAGGTGATGGAAAGTGGAATATGTTCATAAATCAGTGATGTTAGAAGAAGCAATAAATAATTTAAATATCAAACCAAATGGAATATATGTAGATGCAACAACTGGTGGTGGTGGACATTCAAGTCATATTTTAGCTAAGCTAACTACTGGACATTTATATTGTTTTGATCAGGATGAATATGCTTATCAAAGGAGTAAAGATGTATTAGATAAGATTAGCAATAATTATACTTTTATTAAAGCTAATTTTGTTAATATTAAAGAAGAATTAAACAAGCTTGGGGTTACTCATATTGATGGAATATTATATGATTTAGGAGTTTCTTCTTTTCAATTTGATATACCTGAAAGGGGATTTTCATATAATTATGATGCTCCACTAGATATGAGAATGAATCAAGAACAGGATTTATCAGCTAAGGTTATAGTTAATACCTATTCTTTTGAGGAGCTTGTGAGAATTTTTTACCGATATGGTGAGGATCCCTTTTCAAAGCAAATAGCTAGAGCAATTGAAAAAGCTCGAGCTATTAAGCCTATTGAAACTACCTTTGACCTAGTTGATATTATTAAAAGTGCTCTTCCGGCAAAAGAATTAAGAAAAAAAGGACATCCAGCAAAACAAATTTTTCAAGCATTAAGGATAGCAGTTAATGATGAATTAAGAGTTTTTGAAAAATCTATTGTTGATGCATTAGAAATGCTTAATAGTGATGGTTATGCTGTGGTTATCACCTTTCATTCATTAGAGGATAAGATATGCAAGAATGTTTTTAGGGAGTCATCTACAATAGATATTCCTGATGGTGTACCTATGATTATCAAGGATGAAGCACCTTTTGAATTAATTACTAGAAAGCCTATCACAGCTAGTGAAATGGAATTGAGTGAAAATAATAGAGCGCATAGTGCCAAGATGCGTGTAATTAGAAAAAGATAGGGAGATGAAAAGTATGGCAAAAAAATCAAGTGGTGGTAGCTCTTATAATAAGCTTGCAGGATATTTAGCATTGATATCATTATTTGTAACAGGAATTTGTTATCTTATTAATCTTATTTTAAGATTATGTGGAGGTTCTATAAATCTTGGAATATTAATGGTTATTGCTAATATATTTATGATTGTAGCAATTGTAATGATTTCTTGGAAGGCATTAAAGAGTGCTTATTTACCATGTAAAACAGTATGGATTGTTTTATATTGGGTTTTAGTTATTTTGGCTATTGTAGGTCAATATTCATTATTGTAAAAAGAAAACACTGGATTATACATTTAAAAATAAATTCAAAAGTTATGAATAAATATTAGGTAATAATTTATTTATTTGAGTATGTGGTTATAGGAGGGAAATTCATTCCCTCCTAATTTCTTTTTATTGTTGATTTAATATAAAATAGATTAATTGCTATAAATATAATGTTTTTTGAAAGAATGTATTCATATAATATTAAAATATAAATATTGTATTAAATTATTATAATTTAATATATGAATTTTATATGGTTTTTAATATTAATATATAATATTTAGGTTAAAAATAATTTATAAAAAGATAAACAAAATATTTTATGTTAAATTATTTTTTACAATTAAAATATTTATTTAACCATTTTATTGTTGACAAAATAAATTATTAATTGTATAATTTAGGTGTAATAACTTAATATTAAAGAAAAGGGGAAAAATATGAGCTACACAA
>CAMEJG010000019.1 GCA_945919465.1 uncultured Anaeroplasma sp.
CCTTAAAAAGTGAATTAGATTATAATAGTGCTATAAAGAGTGCCAAGGAAGAAGGCATTAATCAAAATAAAAAAGAGGTAATATTTAAATTATTTCAAAAAGGAAAATCTTTTGAAGAGATAGCAGACCTTTTAGATTTATCAATTGATGAGGTAAAAGAGATTTTAAAAATAAAATAGAGACTTTAGGGGACTAATAGAAATATTAGTTCCTTTTTTGCAATAAAATAATAAATTTTTTATAATAATTTTTAAATAATGATATAATAAATCTATGTTATTTATATGGAGTGATAAAATGTATAATCAAGAATTTTTGGATTTGTATAATGAGTTAGATAGCTTATTAAGAGATATTTATGATATAGATGATAATTCTCAATCTGCTATAATGAAAAAAATCAATGAATTAAAACAAAGCTCTCGTTCTGATAAACAATCAAGAGCTATGATGCTAGATTCAGCAAGAAATATAAGAAATTTCTTAGCTCATGATTCTAAAAAGGGAGTAACATTTATTGAGGTTTCAAATGAATTAATTTATTTTATTAAAAAGGAAATAGAACTATTAAAAAGAGAAAAGAAAGCTTCAAATATAATGATTCCATTCGATAAAATATTATATTGTGAAAATAATGATAATATTAAAGATATAATTACTAAAATGAGAGAAAAAAGATATACCAATGTACCCATATTAAATAATAAATATGTAATTGGTATATTTAATGAAAATATATTAACAACAAATATTGTATTTAATAATTCTAAATATGATGATTCAATTAATTCTAGTAATTATTCATTAGATGATGATTACTCGAGCTATTTTTTATTTACTTCTATAGATACTAGAGTTACTGATTTAGAATATCTTTTTGAAGAAAAAAGAAATAATAAAAGATTAGAAATGCTATTTGTAACCCAAAATGGATTAAATACAGAAAAATTATTAGGTATTATTACAGTATATGATGTAATAGAAAACAATTAAATAACAAGAGGTAAATAAATGATTTATGAATTATTAAATTCAAAGAACTTCAATTTGAATTCTTTAGATAATTTTATAAGAACTCAAGAGGTTAAAAAAGTATATAGAAAAATAGATGGAGAATATAAAATAATAGATTGTGATTATATAGATGATTGGAGTATAGAAAAGAAGCGTTCTGTTGCGGAAAAAATAAGTAGTGATAAATATATTACATATTTAGCAATTAATGATAAAGAAATAGCTGGATTTCTATCATAAAAAAAAGAAAAATATAATCAATACATGATATTAGATTTAAGTCAAGTATCAGCTTCCTATAGAGAAAAAAATAGGAAAAGAATTATTCGAATTAGCTAAAAAAGAAGCTATAAAATCTAATAGAGAAGCAATATATATTTCAGCATGTCTTTCATTAGAAACTATTGCCTTTTATAAGGCTATGGGAGCTTGTATTACAAATAAACCAATAAAAGAAATGGTAGAAAATGAACCATATGATATTCAAATGATATATTATTTATAATAATTGGGAGGTTATTATGAGAATAGTTCCATATGATAAAAAATATAAAGATGATTTTATTAATATGAATAAAGCTTGGATAGAAAAAATGTTTAAGCTTGAAGAAGCAGATTTTATAGAATTTAATTCTATTGATAATGCAATAAATGAAGGAGCTAATATATTCTTTACATTAGATGATAATGATAATGTAATGGGTTGTTCTATGGTAGCTCCTAGAGATAATGGAGAGTGGGAAATTTTTAAATTTGCTGCTAAGAATCTTTATACAGGTACAGGAGCAGGTAATTTATGCTTTAAAGCTTGTATTAATTATGCAAAAGAAATGAATGCAAAAAAGATAATAATAGTATCTAATACAAAATGTGAAGCAGCTATTCATTTATATAAAAAAAATGGTTTTATTGAGGTAGAAATAGATAGAAATAAATTTCCTTTTGAAAGAGGAAATATCGCATTTGAATTAGAATTAAATAAATATTAGAGGTAGAAAAATGAGATTGAAAGTTACTAGAATATTATTATTGTTTTGGACAATATTTATAGGTGTTGGTGCTTATATAGGCGGAATATGTATGCTTATAAAGCCTGATGGAAGCCTTCTTCAAATGCAAGCAATGCTTCCATATTTTCAGGTTTTACCATTTAGTGATATATTATTTCAAGATTATATTTTTTCAGGTATAATGTTAATTATTGTTAATGGTATATCTAATACAATAGCTACTTATTTTCTATTTAGAAATAAGAAAATAGGCTATATATTAGGTACTATATTTGGTTTTACATTAATATTATGGATAATAATTCAGCTTGTAATATTCCCACCTAATTTATTAGATACATTATATTTTATCTTTGGTATCTTGCAATTTATTACAGGCTATATTGCTTTAGTTTCTTTTAATCAAGAATATTTTATTTTTAATAAAGAAGATTATTGTAATATAAAAGCTCTAAGTGATACCTTAGTAGTATATTTTTCAAGAAAAAAATACACTAAAAAAATAGCTTATCAAAAAGCTAATGAATTAGAATCTGAAATATTAGAAATTACAACAAATGAAAGAACAAAAGGTGATTTAGGATTTTGGTGGTGTGGTAGATTCGGTATGCATAATTGGGAAATGGATATTAATGAGAAAAATATAAATTTAGATAAATATAAAAATATAATAATTGTTACACCAATATGGGTATTTAAAATGGCATCACCAATTAGAGGCTTTGTAGATTTTTATAAAGAAAAATTATCAACAAAAAATATCACTGTTATATTTAATCATTTCAATCCTTGGCTACCTAAAGGAGCCATAAAGGAAATAAAGAATTATATTCCAGTAAATAATATTGAATCTAAAACTACAATGCTTGGACATATATTTAAATAATAATATGAGCTTTAGCTTAATGCTAGAGTTTTTATTATTATTAAATGTAATGTTTTTTCTTCATTGTCTTGAAATAAGTAATATTTGTTAGTAAAATATAACTATATTAATTTAGGAGTATTTTATGAATATGAAAAACTTTATCACCTTTGAGGGTGGAGAATGTAGTGGAAAAACAACTATTATTAACGAAATAATAAAAGAATTTGAAAAAGATAATATTCCATATATTACAACAAGAGAACCAGGTGGCATTGCAATATCTGAAAAAATAAGAGATATTATCTTAGATATAAATAATACTGATATGACTGGAGAATGTGAGGCATTACTATATGCAGCAAGTAGAATGCAGCATCTATCACAAAAGGTTATCCCTGCATTAAAAGATGGAAAAATAGTATTATGTGATAGATTTTTAGATTCATCACTTGCATATCAAGGATATGCTAGAGGATTAGGAATGGATATGGTATTAAAAGCTAATTCCTTTGCTTTAGACTATTTACCAGGATTAACCTTGTTTATAGATGTCACACCTGATGTAGCATTAAAAAGATTATCAGGAAGAGATAAAACCGATAGATTAGATTTGGAAAAAAAGGATTTCCATGAAAGAGTATATAAAGGATATCAAGAGGTATTGAAAATGTATCCTGATAGAATTGTTAGAATTGATGGAAATCAAGAATTAGATAAGGTAATAAAGGATTGTTTAAATACTATTAGAAATTATTTAAAATAGGAGGTTTTCTATGAATGTTAAAAGAGCTATATTAAGTCAAAATAATATATTTAATATGCTTAAAAAGGCTAATAATAATCATAGATTATCTCATGCATATTTATTCTATGGAGAAAAGGGCACTGGAAAAAAAGAGTTAGCTTATGCATTAGCTACAATTTTATATTGCCCTAATGGTGGATGCTTAGAATGTAATACCTGTAAAAATATTTTAAATAACAATCATATGAATATTGATTATATAGGCATTGATTCTAATAAAACAATGATATCTAAAGAACAAATAATGGCACTTCAGGATGAATTTTCTAAAACCTCATTGGTAGATGGTACTAGAGTTTATATTGTAGATGGAATAGATACAGCATCATCTGCTGCTCAAAATTCACTTTTAAAGTTTATAGAGGATCCTGAAAATCAAACTCCTACAATAGGAATATTTTTAGCTACTGATTTATCAAATGTAGTATCTACAATTATTTCAAGATGTGAATTAGTTCATTTTGATTCTATTCCTATTTCATTAAGGGCTAATATGCTTAATGAAGAAGGAATAGATCTATTAGATGCACTTTTAGCATCAATATTAACAAATAATGTTGAAGATGCTGGATTAATGATTCAGGATACAAATTATTTAAAAAGAAAAGAATTATTTTTAAATTTTATTTCTATAGATAAAGCTCAAGATGCGGTATTGTTTTTTGCGAATAATGTAGGTTTTTATTCTGATAGTAATGAATTAAAAATTTTACTTTCTTGGTTAATTCAATTTTTAGAGGATTCAAATTTAGTCGAAAAATCTAATGAAAATTTGATTTTGAATCCTTTATATGATAAAATTAAAATGTATAGTAAAAAAAATAAAGATTGTTTAAATAATAAGCTTGAATTTGTATTAAGCTTATTTGATAAACTTAAATATAATGTATCAGCTAAAAATATATTTCATGAGCTGATTGTAAATTTTATTTAGGCTGGTGTAATTATGAAGACTATAAAAGTACAATTTAAAACCTTAGGTAAAAGATATTATTTTGGTACTGCTGGATTAAAATTAGAACAAGGTACTGCAGTAGTAGTGAATACAATAAGAGGTCTTGAACTAGGTTATTGTTTTGGTGAAATTTTCGATTTAAAACTTGAAGATTTAACCTCTGAATTAAAAGATGTTGTTAGAATTGCAACAGAAGAAGATATAAAAAAATATAATGATAATAAATTAAAAGAACCTGAAATTCTAAAGAAAACTAAAGAATTCTCAAAAAATCATAATCTAGAATTAAAGGTATTAGAAGCAGAATACACTTTAGATTGTTCAAAATTAATCATTTATTTTGAATCTGAAGGTAGAGTTGATTTTAGAGATTTAGTTAAGGATTTAGCAGAAGAATATCATACCCGTATTGAATTACGTCAGGTTGGTTCTCGTGATGGAGCTAAGGTATTTGGTGGAATTGGACCTTGTGGTTTGATTGTATGCTGCCAAACCTTTATTACTGAATTTGATAATGTTTCTGTTAAGATGGCAAAAAATCAAAATTTATCACTTAATCCAGTAAAAATAAGTGGTAATTGTGGAAAACTATTATGCTGTATTAATTACGAAAATGAAACCTATAAAGAATTACGAAAGCATGCTCCTGATACAGGAGATATAGTTGAAGCTCCAGATGGTCCTGCAAAGGTATTATCATGTGATGTATTAAATAAAAATATTAAGGTAAAATATCTTAATGAGGATAATAAATTTGGCTATTATAAGCTTGATGAAGTAAAATTTACTAAATCAATGGATAAGAAAAAAGAATCAATTGAGGATGATAATGATAGTATGTAATGAGCTATTGGGTAGACCCTTATTAAAAATATATCAGGATCCTGATTATTTTAGCTTTTCACTTGATTCTATGCTATTAGCTAGTTTTGCAACAATTGGGTATAGAACTAATAAAATAGTTGATTTATGTTCTGGCAATGCACCAATTCCTTTATATTTATCATTAAGAACGAAAGCTAAAATAATAGGAATAGAGGTGCAAGAGCATTCCTATAATTTAGCTTTAGATTCTATTAAAATTAATAATTTAGATAATCAAATTGAAATGATTAATGATAATTTAAAGGATATCAATAAAAAGATAGGATTCAATGAATATGATTTAGTAACTTGTAATCCACCTTATTTTAAGGTTGGTAGTCATAATATTAATCCTAAGGATTCAAAGGCTATAGCTAGACATGAAATATTAGCTACTCTTGAAGATATTATTATTGAAGCTTCTAATTTATTAAAATCTAAAGGTCGATTTGCAATGGTACATAGACCTGATAGATTAATAGAAATATTAGAACTAATGAAAAAATATCGAATTTATCCTAAAAGATTAAGACTTGTATATCCTAAAATTAATAGTGAATGTAATAATATATTAATTGAAGGAATTAAAGATGGAAATGAAAATGGATTACGTATTTTATCGCCACTTTATGTATATAATAATGATAATAAATGGACTAATGAAGTCGTAAAAATATATAATTTCGAGGAGGAATAATTTATATGCTATTAAGTCTATTAAATAAAAAGGAAATGCTAAAATTCTTGGATTTGGCTATCTATATGGTAGATATAGATGGAGATCCAACTGATGCAGAAAAACGCATTTTAAATAAAATGCTAGCAGAATTAGAGGATATTAAGGATGAATATTCTTTTCGTTTAACTGATACTGCAGAAAATACAGTTAAATTCTTTGTAGGTTCTAATCAGGTTGTAAGAAATATCGTATATTTAAATTTAGTTTCTATTTCAATGCAAGATGATTTATATAATACATCTGAGCTTTTATTCTTAGAAAAGATTCAAAAGGCATTTGAAATCACTGCAGAAAAGCGTAGAGAATTAATTTCTATTGTTTATGCTGAACGTGATTTAAGAGAAAAGGCTATTAGAATCATTAAAAACTAATGCGAACTAGAAGCTTTACAAATGAAAAGGGCATATTGTATTTAGTAGCTACTCCAATAGGCAATTTGAGTGATTTTTCATTTCGCGCTATTGAAATTTTAAAAAGCGTTGATAAAATCTATGCAGAAGATACTAGAAATTCAATAGTTCTTTTAAAACATTATAATATATCAACACCACTTGAAAGCTATCATGAATATAATCAAGATATTAAAACTGATAGTGTTGTTGAAGAAATAGAAAAAGGATTAAATATAGCTATTATTTCTGATGCTGGATTACCAATAATATCAGACCCGGGCTATAAAATAGTTGAAAAGGCAAGTAAATTGGGTTTAAGAATTTCAACTATTCCTGGAGCATCAGCTGGTATTAGTGCTTTAATAGCATCAGGACTTGCTCCTATGCCTTATACCTTTTATGGATTTTTAGATAGTAAAAAGGCTAAAAGAATCAAGGAATTAAATGATTTAAAATATATAAATCACACTATTATTTTTTATGAGGCACCTCATAGAATTATGGAAACTCTTAGTGATATGTTAGAGGTTTTTGGTAATAGAAATGTGGTTATCGCAAGAGAATTAACTAAAACATTCGAAGAATATATTAGGGGTACTATTAAAGAATTATTAGAATTAGATTCAATAAAGGGAGAAATAGTATTAATAGTTGAGGGATATAAGGATGAAAGCAGGCTTGATGATAATCCATATCAAAAGATAGAAGAGCTTATTTCCTTAGGATATAAGCCTAATGAGGCTATAAAAGAAATTAGTAAGCTTTATAATTTAGATAGAAAGGAATTATATAAAGGCTATTTAGATTATAAAAACCAGGGGGAATAACATGAATTATTGTGATGAATATTCTCTTTTAGAGGATAGAGATAATTTATATAAAAAGGTAGATATTGATGAATTATTAGATATTATTTCTGGATTTGGCTCAGAGGTGATCTATATTGGGGGAAGCTGGGATCAAAATTGTCAGAAAATTGTACCAATTGCGAATAACTTAGCTAAATCATTACATATTGATGCAATTTATAATTATGATCCAAAGTTTATTAATGTTTTTAAAGAGGAAGAAAATCTTATTGATTGTAAAACTTTAGAAAATAAATTGAAATATTATAGTATTATTGAAAAGCTTGGTTATAAATCAAATGAATTAGTAAAGGATACCTTAATTCCGAGAATTCATTTACCATTCTTTGCAGTTATTAAAAATGGTAGCTGTATTGGTACTGTAAGTGCTGAAGATGAAGAAAAACAAGATAATTTTGAAAGAAATTTCCTTGATTTGATTAAAGAAATTGGTTATTATAGATAAATATTTACAAACTCCTATTTGGCTTATTGTCAATAGGAGCTTTTTTTAATATTCAAAACATCTTTAATATTTGTTCTTTTATATTTGATTATTAATGGGATAAGATATAGGTTTAGACAAACTATAGTTATACATAATTATAATTGTATAGTCATTTAGCTAACAAAGAATTATTATTGTTTTTTATTTAGAGGAAATGCAATTCATGAATAATTTTTTAGGATTCCCACTTAATAAATTACACTTTTTTCACATATTATCTATGTTATAGTTTTTTATTGAAAAATATTATTTATCGTGTTAAAATAAAATAAGAAACAATAGATTTTTACAAAAAAATATAAGAGGTGAGAAAACATGGGAGGATTCGCACAATATTATGTTGAATTCCTTGGAAAGCTTTGGAATAATATATGTGAATGGTTTATGAATCATATATCAATTATTGTCAATGTCTTTTATGGTGATTTTGCAGAAGCAGGCGGATATTTTTATATCCTTAGTAAATATATAACAAGCTGGAATGCATTAGACTATATCGCATTTATTATAGTTATGATTATTAATATTGGATTTATTGCATTACTTGCAGTATTATTATTCCAATTAATTCGAAGATATGTTAGATTTGTTAAGAGAGAAATTGATAAGGATACTTTAGTTGAAGAGGTTTCTTTACTAAATCAAAAAGTAGTTGAGCTTATTGATGAAAAGAATAAGATTTTAGCAATGAGAGTATCTCAAATTGGTGCAGGTTCACCTGGTATGGTCGATTATGAAGGCTCTGGTGGAAAGAAAAAGGCTGAGCATGAGTCAAGATTCTCTAAGCTTATTCAAGTTGATCAACAAGCCCAAGAAAACCCTAGAATTACAGTTATGAATCAAACAGATATGCTTGATTTATCTGGATTAGTTGATAGATTTATTGCATTCTCTGCATCTCAACTACACCTATATTATACAAGAGATATTATTGCTAGATTCTTTGCAGGTATGGCTACTTCTAAGGTATTAATTCTTGAAGGTATTTCAGGTACTGGTAAAACATCATTACCATATGCAATGGGTAAATTCTTCCAAAATGATACCTCTATTATTTCAGTTCAACCATCTTGGAGAGATAGAGCTGAGCTATTAGGATATTTAAATGAGTTTACTAAGAGATTTAATGAAACAGATTTCTTAAAATCAGTTTATGCAGCAAGCTATTCTGATACTATTAATTTAATAGTACTAGATGAAATGAATCTAGCACGTATTGAATACTATTTCGCTGAATTCTTATCAGTAATGGAAATGCCAGATGTTAGTGAATGGAAAATAGATATCGTTCCTACATCTGAGGCTCATGACCCTAAGAATTTAATTAATGGTAAGATTTTGATTCCTCAAAATCTATGGTTCATTGGTACAGCTAATAAGGATGACTCTACTTTCACAATCACTGATAAGGTTTATGACCGTGCTGTTGCGATAGCAATTAATAAAAAAGCTGAATTAGTAGATGCTCCATTTACTGATAATGTTTCTATGACATTTGAGTACTTAGATGATTTATTTAAACGTACTCAATCAGGCTTCCAATTATCAGATAGTGCTCAATCTTCATTTAATCAGCTTGATGCCTTTATTCAAGAGAAATTCAAGATTGCCTTCGGTAACCGTATTATGAAGCAAATTCGTTTATTTGTTCCAGTTTATATGGCATGTGGATTTAGTGAGTATGAAGGATTAGATTATATGTTAACATTTAAGATTTTACGTAAATTTGAAATGTTAAATCTTACTTTCTTAAAGAAAGAATTAGATGAATTAATATTATTATTAGATAAGCTATTTGGTAAAGAACAATTCCTTGTATCAAAGGATTTTATTCAAGATTTAAAGAAGAATGCATAATTATATTGAGGATTAAGACTTTTATGGTTTTAATCCTCTCTTATATGCCTAAGATTTTTAGACCTATAATAGAGGATTAAAAAATAGATGGTGGTGATTAGATTGGCTAAGGATAAATATAAAGATGAGGATTTAGTAAACTACTATACTAAAGTTTATGAAGAAATTGATAATGCCTCCTCAAGTGATCCATATGGTACATATATTTTATCAAGAGTTAAAGGTGGCCAAAAAACAGTTTCAAATAAAACTCAATCAGAAATTCGTAATTTCGATATGTCATTTTTGGATATGATTGAGAGTGTATATCCAGCAATAACTAAAATAATGAGAGATCCTAAAAAATCTATTCGTTATGAACAAGAGGTTGTGGCTGTTGAAAAGGCAAAAAAAGTTAATTCTGATACAGTACGCCATTTATCAAGTCATACTCAGCTAATTAAGGAAATAACTAAAGAAGGAGATGTTATACCTTCTAAGGTTCAGACTACGTTTGCTGAAGAGGAGCTTGCTATTTATGAAAATCGTTTCATTAAATCATTAGTAAGACGTATTGAAATGTTCCTTGAAAGAAGATATGAGGTAATGAAGGTTTCATTAGAATCCTTTGAAACTGAAAGATTAAATGTTCAAAATGAATTCCTTATGTCTGGCCAAAAGGTTTCAGTTTCTTTAGATATTCAAATAAAAAATGATTTAACAGTTAATGTTGAAACAACAAAGGAACAATATAATAGATTATTATATATTAGAGATTTAGTTCAATCCTTAAAGGGTACTGATTTTATGAGAGCTTTAGCTAAAGCTCGTGATGTAGTACCTCCAATCATGAAAACTAATATTATTATGCACAATCCAGATTTTAAGCTTTGTTATGGATTGTGGCTATATTTGGATAGAGTTGATGGTATTTCAACAAATATTGATGTTTCAGAAAAAACTCTAAAATACAGTAATGCCTTTGATAAGGATATTAATACCTGTATGGCGCTTGCTGTAACATCATTTATTAAAAATAGAAATATTGAGGATATTCATGCGTCTAAAAAGCTTCCTCAACAAAAGGCACCAAAGCCAATAAGAAATGATAATTTAGAGCTTGAGTTAAATCTAGAAGCTGATAATAAGAAGCTTGAAGATTATACAATGAACGAAATATTATTATCTCAAACTGCTAAATTCTTTGAGGCTTCCTTTGAGGGAATGAAGGAAACAGGAAATACTTACAATGAATCAATTCGTGTTGTATATAGACAAATGCTTGATATGCTAGATCAAATCTACCCAAAGGCTTTTGGTGTTGCGGATGACGAGTTAGATTCGAAGAGCTATTATGAGCAATTAGAGTATGCTAGACGTCGTATGATGATATTTAAAATTGTAAGACAGGCTAAACAAATGAATATTGCTCGTATGGCCAAGGAAGAAAAGAGAATTGAAAAGCTAATCACTAAACTTGAGGATAAGATTAAGCTTCAGGAACAAAAGGAACGTGAAAGACTTGAACGTGAGCGTATCCGTGATGAGCAAGAAAGAATTAATAAGCTTGAACGTGAAAAAGCTCTTCAAGAGAAAAAGCGTAAGCTTGAGAAAGAAGCTATTGAAAAACAAAAGAAACTTGATAAAGAAGCATTACTTAATGAAGAGGCTATGCTTGAAAAGAATCAAGAGCGTGATAGAAAGAATGCAATTCTTAAATCATTCATTGATGAAAGAATTTCTTCAATGAAGGCATTAAGAGAGCGTGAAATGAAAAAACCAGTCAATACTACTGAATTACCTATTCCAATTAGACGTATTGATGAATATGATGATTTATCTAACACAGAGCTTGAGGCATTAATGGCTGAAAATGATTTGTTAGAAGAAACTCCAGCAGCAAAAGAAGAGCCTAAGGAGGAAAAAACTGCTCCAAAGAAAAAGAAGGCACCTCAAAAGAAGAAAAAAGCCCCTATTAAGTCTATAGAGGATAAGTCAATTGAGGAAATGACTGATGAAGAACTAGAAGTATTATTAAATGCTAATCAGCTTGATGGAATTGATTCAATTATTAATGATTCATCATTTGATAATATTGAAGATGCTATTAAAGAAGAAGAGCCTGTTGATTCAATTGATAATCTAGATGATTTATCAGATGAAGAATTAGAGGCTTTAATGAATAGTAATTCACTAGAGGATATTGATAAATTAGATGAAAATAAACCTTTAAATAGTGCTGCTTCAAATGCAAAAATAACAAAGGGATCTAAAAAGACAAAAGCATTAAAGGAAGAAGCTAAAAAGGATGAGGGAATATCAGATTCAGAGCTTTCCAAAATCTTAAGTGAGTCTAATCCTCATGATTTTGATAATTTAGATGATTCCAAACCAGAAAAAACTGAAGCTCAAAAGGCTACAATAAAGCGTTCTAAACCAAAAACTGATAGAATAATAAAAAAGCCTGAAGATAATAAAGAAGCTTCAAATGAAGAGCCTAAAGAAGAATTTAAGGAAGTTTCAAATGAAGAACCTAAAAATGAATCAAAAGAAAATTCCAAAGAAAAATCAAATACCCCAATTAGTAATCTAGATGATTTATCAGATGAAGAGTTAGATAACTTAATGAATATAAATGCTGATGATAGTGATTCGGATATTAATCCATTTGTAGCTAGTGATAGTGATCAAGCTTCTTCTAATGATGAGAGTGCTACAAATCTAGATGATGTATTATTAGATGATTCATTAGAGGTAGATTCATCAGCTTCTTCTAATGATTTAGATGATTTATCAGATGAAGAATTAGAGGCCTTAATGAATGCGAATGGATTATTTGATGGAGATAATAATTAGTGAAAAAGAAAAAAGGATTAGTTAAGTCAATAGTAGAGTATTCTATTGGATTTATATGCTTATTTCTTTGTCTTTATATCTCAGTAGAGGTTATAAGAGCTAATGTAGAGGGAAGACCCCCAAGAATATTTAATATCAGCGTATCATATACTCCTACTGGTTCTATGGAACCAACAATAATGACTAATGATTATGTTATGTTTGTTGGTACAGATTTTGATTCAGTTAATGAACAGGATATTATTGTTTATAAAAGTAAAGAACAAGGAATATATATAATTCATAGAGTTATTGAAAAGCATGAGGATTATTTGATTACACAAGGAGATAATAATCCAATACCTGATACTGAAAGGATTACACCAGATATGGTGTATGGTAAATATGTTATGACTTTAGGCTTCATGTCAATATTTAGTGGAGGAATCTCTCAAAATTTAATCTTTGTTATCATCTTTGTTATCTTTATCATTATGATTATTATGCAAGTAATATCTATTGTAATAACTAACAAAAATGAAAAGCTTAAAAAGGATATAGAGGCTGAAAAGGCAAAACTAAAAGAAGAATTGAAAATGCAAATTCTTGAAGAGGAATTAAAAAAATTAAGAGAACAAAATAAAAATCAAAACAAATAATATACTAAAATGGATGCTAAAAACATCCATTTTATTTTTATAGTAATATTATATACATTATCTATCATATAATATAATAGAGGGATAATATGGTATATAAGAACATTAAAGAAATGATAGGAAATACTCCGATATTAAAAATAGATAGATATGTTCAATATAAGGATTTTGAATCAGAGATATTTGTAAAGCTTGAAGGCTTTAATCCTACAGGAAGTGTTAAGGATAGAGCAGTTTTAGGAATGATAGAAGCCCTAGAAAATGAAGGAAAAATTAATAGTGATACTATTATTATTGAGCCTACTAGTGGAAATACTGGTATTTCAATTGCATCAATTGCTGTAGCATCTAAATATAAATCAATAATTGTAATGCCAGAAAGTATGTCTATAGAAAGAAGAAAAATAATAACCTCCTTAGGACAAGAACTAGTATTAACAAAGGCATCACTTGGAATGAGTGGAGCTATAGCTAAAGCAAATGAACTTCATAATAATATTTTAAATAGTGTCATTTTAAATCAATTTAATAATCAAAATAATTATTTATCACATTATCAAACTGCTAAAGAATTAATAAGAGATTTAAATAATATTGATATATTAATTGCTGGAGTTGGTACTGGAGGTACTATTACAGGAATTGCTAAATATTTTAAAGAAAATAATATTAATACCAAAATAGTCGCTGTAGAACCAGCTGAATCTAGTGTTTTATCTAATAACAAACCAGGATCTCATAAAATACAAGGAATTGGTGCTGGATTTATTCCTAGTATTTTAGATTTATCACTAATAGATGAAATAGTCACAGTCAGCTATCTAGAATGTGTAGAAGAAATGCATATTTTTTCTAAAACAGAGGGATTGTTAATAGGAATCTCTTCTGGTGCAGTATTAGCTGCCTTAAAGAAACTAAATATTGGAAATAAAAAAGTAGCATTAATTTTTCCTGATCTTGGTTATAAGTATCTATCATCAGATATTTATAAGTGATTATAGTTTGTTATAAATTTTATTTATCGCAAATGATAAATATAAAAGATTATACAAAGGTATTTACTTTTGATATAATGTAATTGTCTTAAAGATAAATGAATATAGCGTTGATAGGAAGAGTAATTAATTAATGGCTTATAGAGAGGTCTAGTTTGGTGAAATAGACTAGCAATTATTAATGAACATGGTCCAGGAGCTTCATCTTAAGGCTACTGCTAAATGATGAGGGATTCGCCCTTTAAAGCGATAGAGTATGTTTGTACTCGAAAAGGCAAATACTGTGAGGTATTTGTGAAGTAAGGTGGTACCACGATTAATTCGTCCTTAAGCAAATGTAGCTTAAGGATTTTTTTTTGAGGAAGTGAAGATATGGAAGAAGAAATACTTGTTTTAAAAAATCTTTCCAAACATTTTGGAAATAATGTAGTGTTAAAAAATATTAATCTTACAGTAAATAAAGGAGACATTTATGGTGTTTTAGGATTATCTGGCGCCGGTAAATCCACACTTGTTCGCTGCATAAATGGACTTGAGAAATTTGATAGTGGCGAAATACTATATAATGGTGTTCCAGTAGTATTTGATAGATTTTATAAAAGACAAGTAGCAATGATTTTCCAAGGCTTTAATTTACTTCAGCAAAGAACAGTTCTAAAAAATGTTGAGCTTGCAGGTCAATTAATTGGAATGTCAGATTATAAAATAAGAGCAATAGAGCTACTTAAAAGAGTAGGACTTGAAGAAAAGCTTAATTGTTATCCTTCTCAATTATCAGGTGGACAACAACAAAGAGTAGCGATTGCTCGTGCATTAATGACCAATCCTAATGTGTTGTTATGTGATGAGGCAACCTCAGCACTTGACCCTGATACTACTCAATCAATTTTAGAGCTTTTAAAGGAATTAAATAAAGAACTTAACCTTACAATAATTATTATTTCTCATCAAATGTCAGTTATTGAGGCAGTCTGTAATAAGGTTGCAATAATAGATAAGGCAGAAATAGTTGAAAATGGAAAACTATATGATGTATTTCTATCTCCAAAAACAGATATTGCTAAAAAGCTTGTATATTCAGGACATGTTAATACTAAGCTTGATGAACATAAGCTTATAAAAATTATCTTTAATGGAGAAGTAGACACCCCTATTATTGCCAATATTATTCAAGATTGTAGCATACTAGTTTCTATAGTATATGCTGATTCAAAAACCATAGATGGAAAGATTTATGGTCAAATAATCATTAAGCTTCCTTATTATGAAAAGGATATTCTAAAGCTAAAAACTTATTTAGAATTAAAGCAATATCAATTTGAGGAGGTGCTAGATAATGAAATTATCAGAAAAAATTAAGCTAAAGCATATAATTATCCTACTATTATTAATCATTGCAATAGCTGGATTTATTACATTATCTTGTATTTTCCTAACAACAGATCAATGGTCTATTTTAGGTCAATCAGTATTAGAAACAATACTTCAAACATTAATATCGACATTTTTAGCATATTTATTGGGTATACCTATAGGTGTGTTATTAAATATAACATCAAAAAATGGATTAAAACCTCATAAGAATATTAATTTTATTCTAGGCTTAATTGTGAATGTTTTAAGAAGTATACCTTGTTTAATCTTAGTAGTAATTTGTATGCCATGGACAAGAGCATGGTTCTTAAGAGGAACAGGAGCTTGGTATACTATATTAATACCATTAACAGTAACCGCATTTGGATTTGCGGCAAGAATGGTAGAACAATCATTAGCTGAGGTACCAGTTGGAGAGATTGAAGCGTTTAGATCACTAGGTGCTTCAGATTTCCAAATAATAACAACTGTATTATTACCTGAATCAAGATCATCATTAATTTCAGGAATAGCAGTTACAGCTGTAACCTTATTAGGTTATACATCATTTGCTTATAATATTGGTGCGGGTGGTTTAATATCAACAATTTATAGTTATTTTACTAAACATACTGGTGACTTTATGTCAAGTTGGTATTTCTGGGCATTAATAATTGTAGTAGTGGTTGTAGTTCAATTAATTCAAGAATTTGGACTTTATATTTCAAAAAAATTAGATAAGAGGAGATCATTAAAATGAAAGGTTTAAAATATATTTTAGGAAGTGCAGCATTAGTATTAGCATTAGCTAGCTGCGGAAATAATGGAGAAGATAAAAATATCACTGTATGTGCATCAGATGTACCACATGCAGAGATTTTAAATGGTTCTGTAAAATCATATGTAGAAGCACAGGGTTATAAATTAAATGTAACAGTATTAGATTGGACTACTCAAAATGATGCAGTAGCAAATGGAGATTATGATGCAAATTATTTCCAACATGTACCATATTTAGAGACTTATACAGGAACTACTGAGCTTGTAGCTACTTGTAAGGTTCATTATGAGCCACTAGGAATTTATAAGGGAAAAGCAGATGCTTCATTAGATAATGTAAAATCAATTGAGGTTTGTGATGATGCATCAAATGCAATTCGTGCTTTTGAATTATTAAAGGCAAAGGGTATTTTAAGTGAGATTCCTGTTAAGGATGACGCATTAACATTTGAAGGAAGTAGCTGGACATCAACAGAAGGAATCACAGTTACTTTAATTGCTGAAAATCTATTAGTATCTTCTAGAACTGATTATGACCTAGCTTGCTTACCTTGTAATACAGCATTAACAGGTAATGTTTCTGCAGATGAACGTTTATTAGTAGAGGATGACCCAGCTCAAGTATCATTAAAGGCAAATGTTTTAGCAGTAAGAAAGGCTGATTATTTAAATAATGCTTCTTATAAAGCAAAGATTGATGTTTTAACTGATGCATTATTATCTACTGAAACTTCAACATTTGTAAAAAATCAATATAATGGTGTTATCACTTGTGATTCTTCATCACAAATTGATTTAAGAAGCTTAATAAAGTAATATATAATTCCAAAGGTTAATTCCTTTGGATTTTTTTTGATATTTTCTATTTGTATTATTGTTTTTGTGATAAAAAAAATTTATAATGTATTGTGGTGATTATTATGACACTTCAACAATTAAGATATGTTATTACAATAGCTAATACCGGAAGTATGCATACAGCTGCAGAATCTTTATTTATTACACAGCCTAATTTATCAAAGGCAATTAAGGATTTAGAAGAAGAATTAGAAATAATCATTTTTAATAGAACTAATAAAGGAGTTTTATTAACTGATGAAGGAATAAAATTTCTATCTTATGCAAGACAGGTATTAGAACAGGTAGATTTATTAGAAGATACTTATAAGAATAAAGAAGGCTTAAAAAGAATATTTGCTATATCATCACAGCATTATGGCTTTGTAGTTAATGCCTTTGTAAAGCTTGTTTCAATATTAGGTAAGGACAAATATGAATTTTCCTTAAGAGAATGTAAAACCTTTGAGGTTATTAATGATGTTAAGGATGGAAGAAGTGAATTAGGAGTAGTTTATTTATCTAATTTTAATAGTGAAATAATAAAAAAATTCATCTCAAATAATAATTTAAAATATGAATTCTTATTTGAGGCTAAGCCCCATGTACTATTAAGTAAAAATCATCCTCTTGCTGAAAGAGAGATTATAAATCTTTCTGATTTAGAGAATTATCCAAGATTAAGCTATGATCAAGGAATAAATAATTCATTTTATTATTCTGAAGAACCCCATGCATTAGAGGCAGTAAAAAAGTCAATAGTAGTTTCAGATAGAGCTACTTTATTTAATATATTAATTGGGTTAAATGGATATACAATATCATCGGGAATGATATCTAATTCATTAGATGGAGATAATATTATTTCTATTCCATTAAATTCAGATGAGGTTATGGATTTAGTATATGTATATAATCCTGATAAACCAATGAAGGATATTACAAAAATGTATTTAGAGATATTAAAGGAATATACAACAATTTAGGTGAGATTATGAAAAGATTATTTGTTATTGGAGACTCAACTGTATGCTTATTTAATGATAGTACTTATTTTTATCCTAGATATGGATATGGTACTCAATTAGAAAAGTATTTAAATGATTTTGAGGTTATTAATTTAGCATTATCAGGTAGAAGCTCAAAAAGCTTTAAGCTTGAAGAAAATTATCAAATACTAATTAATTCATTACAAGAAGGAGATTATTTATTAATTGGTTTTGGACATAATGATGAGAAATATGATGATCCAATTAGATTTAGTAGTGCTAGTTTAGATATAGAAAATCCTAATTCATTTATGTATCAGCTTAATGAGTACCTTTTACTTGCAAATAGTAAAGGGGCTATACCTATATTATGTACTCCAATTACTAGATATAATGATAATAATCAGTATAATATAAATTGTCATAAAACTAAATATGGAGATTATAGAGAAGCAATTATTAATTTAGGAAAGCTTAAAAATGTAGAAGTAATAGATTTAACTTTATATTCTGTTAATCTATATAATAAATTAAAGGAAGATGCAATATATTTTCATGCTGTACCTATTGGAAAAAAAGATAATAATAAGCTTATATGTGATTTTTCAAGTGTAGATAAAACTCATATTAATATTTTAGGTGCTTCATATTATGCTTATTATATTGTAACTAATTCAAAGCTACTTAATCCATATTTTAATAATAAAAAAGCTCCTACAAAGGAATTAGATCTAATAATGAATCCTAAGTATAAATATGTAGAATATACTATTCCAAACTTAAATAATTTAGAATATAAATATAAGGATTGGTATTATACAATATTTGGGGACATTGGTACTACTATTGATAAAGCAGGTTTTATTTTTGAAGATTTAGGTGACTCTTTTATTATGGGGCAAGTTGGTAGTCTTTGTGGTAAGATTTGCTTGACAATGGAAGGATACTCATTCCTATTTAAAAAATTATCAATTGAGGATAATTTCATATTAGAAGCTAATTTTGATATCCTAGAAGCAAAGGGCTTAAAGGATGATAGTTTTGGATTAATGGTTAGAGATGATTGTTATTTGAATCAAAAAAGTGAAAAGGAGCTCCATTTATCAAATTATGTAGCAGCTGGAATGTTAGGGTTACAATCAACCTCTCATGTTATTTTTTCTAGAACCGGTTTTTCAGAATTAAATAAAGGAAATAATATATATAATTCTAAATTTAGGATTAATGATAAATGCTATGCTAAAATAGAAAGATTAGGTCAAAGAATTAGTTGTGATTTTACTATCAATGATAATAAATATCATAATGATTTTTATGATTTTGATTTAACCAAGGTTGATAATAAAAATATGTATATAGGAGTATTTGTTACTAAGGGTACTAAAATAAAGGTTAGTAATCTATCATTAAAAATGACAGGAAAAGCCTTAGGAGCTTAATTATTTAGATAATTGTATGATATGCAATTATCTTTTTTTCATTATTTTATTTTTTTATTAATTATAATATAATAATTATAAGAGTTATTAAGATTTTTATAAAGAAGGTATGCTTATGGAGAAAATATATAATAATAAGGTTTTAAAAAGAATTGTTCCTACTTGTATTTTAATATTAATGACACTAATATGTTTCTTTTTATTATTTATTATTAAAAATAATGAGAAAACAATTTTTGAACAGGCAATTAATTTTTCTCAAATTGATATCGCCCCAATCGTTTTTTCAATTTCCTTAGTATTAGAAATAATAATATTTGTTATTGGTATGTTTGTTATATTAATAAAAAATAAAAAATACAATCCTTTTTATATTTTAGGATTAATATTTACAATAATTTTATTATGTAGTGGTATTTCACTTGGACTATTAGCAGTAGGACATGTTGCTCTTTTAGTTTTTAATTTAATTCTTTCCATATTAGGTATTGTTTATTATTATGTTGGTAAGCTTAAATATAATAGTTTTGAATCTTTAGAAGAGAGTAATTGTGAATATACTGAAAAACAGCATATTAACAAATTAAGAGCGATTAATGTATTTAATATTATTGAGCTTTTTTTGATATTAATGCTATTTTTTATACCTATTGCTCAATTTGAATATGAATCAAACATTTATAGCTGTTATTTAATTAGAGGCATATTTGGTTCTAAGGATTTATATGAAATAATACCATGTATAGCCCTAATTATTTTCTATGTTTTCGCAATAAACCAATATTTTAATTTATTTAGATTATTTAAATGTCGTAGTAAGAAATTTTTAGAATCATCTAAAAAGCTTCTTTATTATATTTTTGGAATAGTTATTGTTTTCTTTATTACAGGTGTAGTGGGTGCTAATGTTATTTCTACAGCATTATCAATAGAAAAAGTAAATACTTATTCAGTTATTCCATTTTTTATTTTCATTCCAATAGTAATTATTCATGGTTTATTAATTGGTAGTGTAGGTTATGAGGTTGAAAATAAAAAGCTTAATAATTCTTCATATAAATGGGCAATTTTCTTTTTTGTTACATTATTTACTTTAGTAACCTTTGTTTCTTTATTCCTTCCAATTATTTCTATATCATATTCGGATAATCAAATGAATGTTCTAGCACCTGATTATACATTAACACCATGGGATTTATTAGTTAATTCTAATCAAGATGCTAAATTAAATTTATTATCATTTGTAGTATTAGCAGTTGTTTTAGTTTCTTCAATTCTATATATATTAGCAGTTATAGCTATATTTGCTAAAAGTAAAGAAGCAAAAAGAATAGGTCTAACCTCTATTTTTGCAAATTATTTTTTCATAGTAGTTATGGGATTATTTGGTAGATATTATAAGATATCTTATTATATGATTAAGGATCAAATACTATCTTATTTTTCATCAAAATATCCTATTGTTAATTTTATAGCCTTTGAGGATCCAATTATATCTAGTCAAATCTTTATTTTAATATTTGTTGATACTATTATTGCAATTTTATTATTATTATTTAAACCATTTACTAATTCTGATAATGAGCTATTAGGAAGTATTAAGCTAGATACTAATGATGAACCGATTAGAGTTAATGCTGATATTGATTTAGATAGTGAAGAAATAAAGGAAGAAGAAACTATAGAAGAACCTAAAGAAGAAATAATAGAAGATACTTTAGCTACTGAAGAGATAGAGCCTATTGAGGATATAGAGTCAATAGAATCTACTAAAGAGGAAGCTAAGGAATTATATTCCTTTGATGCATGTCCAAGCTTTACAGAGCTTGATTTAGAGAATGAGCATTTTATAGAAGAATATAATATTAGAAGAACTAAATTATTTGAAAATCCATCACTTCCAGCATTAGTAACTTTTGTTGTTGATTATGCAAGAGAATCAAGGTTACATTTATCTTATACTCCTGAGGCGATTGCATCTTTTATTGCAGGATTAGGTGCTACTAGACTTGCCATTTTACAGGGTATGTCAGGTACTGGTAAAACTTCATTGCCAAAAATCTTTCTTGAGGCGTTATTAGGTAATTGTGAAATAATTGAGGTTGAATCCTCATGGAAGGATAAAAATGAGCTTTTAGGCTATTATAATGAATTTTCTAAAATTTATACTCCAAAGAAATTTACAAGAGCCTTATATAAGGCTTCCTTAAATCCATCTATTATTACATTTATAGTTTTAGATGAGATGAATTTATCTAGAATAGAATATTATTTTTCTGATTTCTTGTCATTGATGGAAAATGAACCAGATAACAGAAAAATTCAATTGACAAATATTAAAATTCATCGTACAGAGGATTCTATTGATTATTCATATTTGAAATTAGAAAATGATCATACTCTTTTGGTTCCTAGTAATGTTTGGTTTATTGGTACTGCAAATAGGGATGAATCTACCTTTGAAATTTCTGATAAGGTATATGATAGAGCCTTTACAATGAATTTCAATAAACGTGCTCCTAAGGTAAGAAATTATTCTCAACCTATAGAACAAAGATTCCTTGAATACCAAACATTTGAGGGAATGCTTGAGGAAGTAATAAATACTTATGATTTTGATTTAGAATCAGTACCATATATTAAAGAAGTTGAAGAAATTTTAAGACCATTTAATATTTCCTTTGGTAATAGAATAATGAATCAAATTGAAAAATATGTAAAAATATATTCAGCTTGTTTTAATTATTCTCCTGAGGCAATAAATGACGCTATAGAGGATATTTTGTTATCAAAGGTTGTAGCTAAACTAGAATTTAAGGCAATAGAGGATAAGGAAGAATTAATAAGAAAATTTGAAAAGCTTGATTTATATAAATGTTCAGAATTTATTAAGAGATTAAGCGAGGATTTCTAATGAATAATAATATTAATAATGAATTAAGCTTAATTATAAATGATTACGATTCCTTTCCTAATTTTATCTTTAAATATAAGGAATTATCAATTATTGAATATAATTATTATTCTGTTAATGATTTATCATTATTTTTTGTACATGAGAATTATGATTTTGAAGCAGTAGGATTATTATTAGAAAAAATAGAGAATGCATTACCTGCAATAAAAAGAATCTTTGCAAAGCCAATTATTCATCTAAAAGAACAAGATGAAGTTTTACCAGTTGAAAATGTAAGATTAATTAATAATGCAACTATCAATCATATAGCTACTCATAGTGAATTATGGGATGATTATACTAAAAATGGAATCAAACCATTAAAATTACTAACTAGAACCTATCATGATGATTATTCTATTTATGAGAATATTGTATTTGCTAAAACTGTAGATTGTATCTTAGATTTTTTAAGAAAGAATATGCGTGAATTAAAAAATCTAATGAATTCATGTAGAATAATAGAGCTTAATTTACTCGAAAGAACTAATCATTGGGATTATTTTTTAGCACTTGGAAAACTTCAAATTGGATATGTTAGAGATTTTGGTAAACATTATATTGAAGCAAAAAATATATATGATAGAATGTCATTTATTTATGATTCCATAACTGCCAGATTAAAGAGAAATGTATATAGATTGAATCATAAAAAGACCAAAGGTCTAGAATTACATAATTCTAATATTTTGCATATGGATAAGGATTATCATAAAATTTATTTATTATATAAAAATTATTTAAGAAAGCATAATATTGAAGTTGAAAATTTAAATATAAATAAAGATGATTTTTATTATAATTACTTTTCATTTGTGAAAATATTATTTATATTTTCTATTCAACATTTTAATTTTAGTTGTGATGAAAATACAAGATTTTCTTTAGAAAATATGAATATTGATTTTGAATTTAATGATTGGGAATTACATATAGAATCTAATGATAATTCTATAACTTTAACAATTACAAAAGATAAAGCATATGTAATTGTAGTAACCCCTTCAATATATAAAAATGTTAAATTTATAGCTGATGAGGTAGTTTATGTTTCTCCATTTATGGATGAAAGAAGATGTCAATATATTAGTATAAATGATATTGAATCCTTTAGAAGAATTCAAAGAATTATTCAAAGAGGTATGATCTATTCTGATTTAACCTTTGATACTTGTTTATTTTGTGGAGATTTATTAAAGGATATATCTTTAGATGATGAAAATAAAGAATATTTATGTAATAGTTGTAGAATGCATATTATAGAGAAAAAATGTAAGATTACAAAAGAAAAATATTTTTTAACCTCAATATATGGGTATAAAAATAATATTGAGGTTTATAATGATCCTTCTGCTTTATATCATTATAGAAATATTACAGAAGTAACTAAAAAAGGAGAATTTATTTGTCCTAGATGTAAAAGAATCCATTAAATTGATAATATTCTCCTAAATACTTTAGTGCTAATTCTTGACACCCTTTATTTATTATTTTATAATAAATGAAGAGGCATTCACTTATATTATGACATAGCTAGTAATAACTAGTGATTAGATATAGATACTATAATTAGTATTAAGTTGTCATTTTGAGGATGATTCTTGATGACAACTTTTTTATTTTAATACTGATTTCAAGAAAAGAGGAGATCTAATGAGATTAAAGGATTTAAGATTTCATATTTTATTTAGCTTAATATTAATCATTTCATATGCTGCAATAGCGATATGCTTTTACTTATCTATAAGTAGTGGTAAGGTAGAATCCTCTATGAAGGAATTAGGTCTTGAAAAATCTACTGCATCTGTTGAGCTATTTAATGAAACAATAAGAAGCTATGATAGAATCTATCAAGCAGATGTAGAGGGAAATAATAGTATTTTCAAGCCATTAGCTACTCAAGCTAGTGAGGAATCATTTGCTAATATAAAAGAAGGAGAGCCTAAGGTTATTATCGCACAAGCAAGTAGCTTCGAGTCTGATATTTTAACTGGACTAGAACAAGATAATAATTATTATTTATATTTTTATAATCCAAATAGAGCTACTAATAAAATATCTAGAATTTTATTAAATGATTTATTAAATATAGCTTTTGGTGATGAGAAATGGATAGCATTAACTCTATATGAAAATACCGATAGAATGATTGATACTAATATTAGTGATAAAACAAGTATTTTATCAAAAAGCTTAACTAGCTTAATTGGTGTTTCTTCTGTAAATTTAGCAGAAGAGAATGGATATTTTAATGAAATATTAAATATGCCTGGTGATTTAGGTAGAGGTGTATTATCTGGTAATAAAACTATTACCTCAAATATTTATTTAGCCTTCTTTATTTCCTCTGATGATGCTTTATTAGGAATTTCATGGGTATTAACTCAAGCAATTATTTTTTATTCTAGTGGTATCATTGTATGTATATTAATGTTAGTAATATTAGTATTGGGCTGTAAAAAGGCTTCAGCATTATTACGTGTTGATAGAAGATCAACAGAAAAAACTAAAGCAATGGTCATTAGAATTGATCCTAATGGTAAGGTAATATTTACTAATAGAACCTTTAAGCAAATGTATGGATTAACTACTAAGCTTAATAATGTTGATGAATTTATTGATGTTTTAACAGAAGAGCCTATATTAGCTACTGTAAAAAAGAATCAAGCATTTGAATGTTCATTAATTACTGATGATGGTATTGTTCATTATCTTCATTTATCCCCTTTATATATTTCTAATTCATATTATTTAATGGGTACAGAAATAACAGTAGATTATGAAAGAAGAAAGCATCTAGAGGAAATGAGTGGTAAGAATGAAAACACTCGTTGTGATAATGCATTTACATTAGCAAACCAATTTAAAACAATTGTTACAAATAGTGATTCTACAGATTTAGCATTTATTCAATATACTATTACAAGATATGAAGATATTATAAAGGTATTTGGTAGAAAAAATTTTGCGGTAGTACAAAATGAATTCTTAACTAAGCTTAGAGAAAATTTTGAGGATTTAGCAATTTTTCAATTAAATGATAATCAATTTATTGTTATTTTCCCTAACCTTAATATTGAAGATTCAGTAGAAATAGTTAAAAAGACTGTTGATGATTTTAAACGTCCTATTCATGTTGAAAAGCATAATGTTTACTTAACTGTAAAAAGTGTTATTTATAATTTAAAAAGAGAAGATTTTGCAGATATTACTCTTGATAAGATAATGGATAAGCTAGAGCTTGCCTATAAGAATATTGTTGATTATAATGGTAAGGATTATATATTATATGATCCAGCTATGGATGGTATTTTGCTTACTAAAGAGGAAATGGAAAAGGATCTTGAACATGGCTTAATAAATAATGAATTTAAAATGTTCTTACAGCCTCAATTTGATATTATAAATAATAGGGTTGATGGTTTTGAAGCTTTAATCCGTTGGATGAATCCTAAATACAATAGACAATCTCCTCAGGTATTCATTGAACTCGCTGAGGAAAGAGGTCATATGCTTGATATTGGTAGATTTGTTATCTCAGAATCCTTTAAGCTAGCTAAGAAGCTAGAACCATATAACATTCATATTTCTGTTAATGTTTCACCTATTCAGCTATTACAAGCTGGATTCGTTCAAAATATCATTGATGAATTTAATTTATTAAAATTGAAAAAAGGTTCTATTGCGATAGAAATAACAGAAACTTTCTTAATGGATAATTTCCATTTAATGAATGAAAAGCTTCATTTATTACGTGATTTAGGCTTTAGAATTCATCTTGATGATTTCTGTACAGGCTATTCTTCATTATTATATCTTAAGGATTTACCTGTTGATACACTAAAGATTGATAAGGAATTTACTAAGAATATTGTTAATGATAAGGTTTCTGAAAATATCGTAAAAACAATTTGTAATCTAGCTAATTCATTAGATCTTGATATTGTTTGTGAGGGTGTAGAATCAGAAGAACAATCAAATATGGTAAAGAAATATGGTTGTAGAGTTATTCAAGGTTATCTAATTGGTAAGGCAATGCCTTATGAAGAAGCTTTAGCATTATTAGAACAATATAATCAAAATAGTAAATAGGAGGCTATAATATGTTTTTAGAAAATATAAATGATGGCTTAGCTATAGTTATAATGCTAATAGCTGTATTAGTAACTATAGGTTTAGGTGTATTAATGTTTTTCTTAATTAAGAGAAATGTAATGAAGGAAAAAGAAGAACATGATGTTATTGTTGAAAATGCTATTACTCAAAGAGCAATGGTTGATTCAATAAAACAATTTATTAAAAAGGTAGATCGTTTTGGAGCAATGACTCTATACTATATTGATATTGATGGCTTTGGTGATTTAAATGAAGTATTTGGTACTGAGGCTTGTGATCAAATATTAAAAGAAATTGCTGCAAGAATTTTACGTGTTCTACCATATAAGGCTTCCTTATGTAGATATAAAAATGATGAATTCTTAGTATTCATTAAGGATGAAGATAATAAAGGAAGAATTGAAAAAATAGCTTCTCAAATTAATGAAATAATTAATTCTCCTTATCAGGTTTTAGTTGGTGAATCATTAAATTTAACTGCATCAATTGGTATGGTTACTTACCCTCAAGCAGGTGCTACTTTTGATGAACTATATTCTAATTTGGAATTGACTACTTACGTTTCAAAAAGAGATGGTGGTAATAAATTTACTAACTTCTATGCCTCAATTAAGGAAGAAGAAACAGACAATATGGTTTATTTCCAAGAAATCAAGAATGCTATTCTTAATAAGGAATTCGTATTATATTTCCAACCTATCGTTAATTTGAAGGATAAAACTATGGAGGGTGCCGAAGCCCTAATGCGTTGGAATCATCCTACAAAAGGTGTACAAGCTCCATCAACCTTCTTGAAGGTTCTAGAACAATCAGGAGATATTAAGTGGGTAGGTGAATGGGGTATTGAATCAATGATTCGTATGCATAATCAAATGGCTGAAAAATTCCCTACTATTCCAATGAGATTCTCACTTAACTTATCTACTAAGCAGCTACTAGACCCAACCTTAGCAACTAAATTTATTGATATTATGAATAAGAATAATGCTAAACCAGATCAATATATGCTAGAAATTTCTGACTTTATGATGGTTGAGCGTATTGCAGTTATTAAGACTAATATTTATAAGCTTAGAGACTTCGGATTTAAAATCGCAGTAGACGGATTTGAACTTGATGGTCAATCTGTACAAAATATTCAAAGATCTCCTATCGATGTTATTAAGCTTGGTAGAGGATTCCTTAAGGATATTGAAAACAACTTTATGAAGGAAAGATTCTTACAAATTCTTGTTAAATACGCAATGGATAATAACCGTCAATTAATTTGTGAGGGTATTGAAACTGCTGAAGTTACTAAGTATGTTAAGGAACAAAATGTATTCTATGGACAAGGTTATTATTTTGCAAAGCCTATGAGTCAAGAGGCCTTTGCAGAATATCTTGAAAAGCATCAATATAAAGTATTACTTGATGATGTATCATCACTTGAGGATAGTGAAGCATTATTTAAGGATCAAGATATGACTCCAGAAGAAGAGCATGAAGAGACTCCAGAGGAGCTTCTTGAAAGAATTGCTCGTGGTGAGGATATCGGAGAAAGTTAATTATTTTAGTACTAGGAGATAATTCTTCTAGTACTATTTTTATACCTTAGGAAATTGTATTTTGTTTCTAAATTATCCATATATAATGGTAAAAATCCTAGAATTTAGGATTTTTTTTTGACTAGGATGGATAGTTTTAAATTAATTTTGAGTATATATTTTTTTATAAAAATTATTTCTTATTTTTATTTATAGTGATATAATTTAAATTAGAAGTAAATTTATTTATTTTGGGAGAGAGAAAATGAATTTAATAAATGAAGATGTAGAAATTTTTGATGCGATTAACGAAGAGCTTAATAGAGAGCGTACTCATATTGAGCTTATTGCCTCTGAAAATTTTGTGTCTAAAGCAGTATTAGATGCTATGGGTAGTATCCTTACTAATAAGTATGCTGAAGGCTATAGCGGTAAAAGATATTATGGTGGCTGTGAATATGTAGATATTGTTGAAAATATAGCAATTGAACGTGCTTGTAAGCTATTTAATGTAAAATACGCTAACGTTCAGCCTCATTCAGGCTCTACTGCTAATATGGCAGCCTATAACGCTATTTTAAAGCCAGGGGACATTATATTGGGAATGTCACTTGATGCAGGTGGTCATCTAACTCATGGCTATTCAAAGAGCTTTAGTGGAAATTTATATCAAGCTTATAATTATGGTTTAGATGATAATGGTTATATTGATTATGAAGAAGTAAGAAGAATAGCTAGTGAAATACATCCAAATGTGATTGTAGCAGGAGCTTCTGCTTATTCTAGAATTATAGATTTCAAAAAATTTAGAGAAATTGCTGATGAGGTAGGGGCTTATTTAATTGTAGATATGGCTCATATTGCGGGACTTGTTGCGGCAGGATTACATCCTAATCCTTGTGAATATGCAGATATTGTAACCTCAACTACTCATAAGACTTTAAGAGGACCTAGAGGTGGCTTAATTCTTACAAATGATAAGGATTTATTTAAGAAGATCAATTCCTCAGTATTTCCAGGAATTCAAGGTGGTCCTTTAATGCATATTATTGCTGCTAAAGCAGTAGCTTTTAAAGAAGCTTTAGAGCCTTCATTTAAGGATTATGCTTCTCAAATAATTAAAAATTGTAGGGTATTATCAGATGAACTTAAAAAACTAGGCTATAATATTGTTTCAGGTGGTACTGATAATCATTTAATTTTAGTTGATGTTTATTCTACAAGTGGAGTTACTGGTAAGGAAGCAGAAAATATTTTGCATTCAGTAAATATTACTTGTAATAAGAATGCCATACCTCATGATACTTTAAAGCCTACTATAACCTCAGGTATAAGATTAGGTACTGCAGCTATAACAACAAGAGGCTTTAAGGAAGATGAAATGAAGCTTATTGCAGGATTTATTAATGAGGCTTTAAGAAATAAAGATAATCAAGAAATACTTAATAAAATTAAAAATGCAGTATGTGAATTGATGAAAAAGCATCCATATTTAGAGGATTAAATTAATTGTTACACAATGGGGTGTATATGAAAAAATTATTTATCTTTTCAATGGATTCTATTTTTAATAGAAATTTAGAATTGACTATTAATAAAAATGAATATATGCTAGTATATCCTAATATTAATAATCTAATGCTTTATAGCTATGCTATAAAGAATAACACTAACTATATAATTATTCATTCAAGCTTCTTAAATAAAAATTATCAATATATTGATATGTTAATATCTATGAAAAAATATATTGTTATTTATATTTCTAATAATTTGGAATATGGTTTTTTATATAATGCCCTAAATTCTTCATATTTTCATATGATGAATGATAAATATTTGTCTTCTATTAATGAAATAATTCCTTTAATGGAAAAAAATACTAAAATATTATGTAGTTTAGAAACTGAGCTTGTTGAGCTAAAAAATAAAATGGAAGAGGAACGCTTAGTTAAAAAGGCTAAGCTATTATTAATGAAAAAATATTCATTAACTGAAGATGAAGCATATAAGTTAATTTTAAAGCGTGCAATGGATGATAGAGTATCAAAGATGATTGTTGCAAAAAATATTATAAAAGAGGTGGAGAAATGATTGCGAAAACAAGAGAAATTGAGAATACTAGAAGATTAACGAATAGTTTGCCAACCATTCGTTATGTAGACCCCGATTATACCTATTATGCAGTAACTAATGCTCGTTGTAATTCGGGTGAGGTTTTTGTAAAGCCTGGTGATTATGTTAAGGTAGCACAACAAATAGGATTAAGAAAGGGGCCATTTTTTGAACAGCCTATTCATTCAAGTGTTAGTGGTACAGTAGAAGGAATAGTAAAGAAATTTCATAGAAATGGACGTCTAGTAGAGTTTATTAAAGTAAAAAATGATAAAGAATATATCTTTGTAGAAACTGCAAAAGAACGTACTCCAGAGGAAATTAGTAAGCTTACTAGAGAGGATTTTGTTCAAATTACAAAGGATATGGCATTAGTAGGCTTAGGAGGAAGTTCTTTCCCTACTTATATTAAATTCCAAACAACAGATCCAATTGATACAATTGTTATTAATGCAGTAGAATGTGAACCATATATTTCTGCTGACCATAGATTAATTATGGAATATCCCTTCCGTATTTATAAGGGTATTGAATATGCAATACAGGCTTTTAATGCAAAGCGTGCTGTAATTTGTATTAAGAGTAAATATCACGATTTATATGATTGCTTAACATCAGCTAAATTGAGATTTCCGGATTTAAATGTTGAAGTTAAAAAAGTTGGTAATTACTATCCACAAGGATGGGAAATTGAATGTATAAAATCTGGTATTGGTATTGAAGTGCCAGCCGGAGTACTACCTGCAAAGCTAGGAGTTATGGTGTTTAATGTTTCTACAATTGTAGGTTTATATAAAGCTATTAGATATAATATCCCGGTATTAAAGCGTAATTTTACAATTACAGGAGATGGAATAATGTACCCATCTAATTATCGTGTTCGTATTGGTACTTCACTTCAAGAGCTAATTGAAAAAAGTGGTGGCTATAAGGGTGATGAAAATAAGGTTCTAATTATGGGTGGACCTATGATGGGTGCTAATCTTGTAAGAGATGATGCTGTTATTACTAAAACCTGTACCTCATGTATTATTCTAAATGAGCATAAGGAAGTAGAAGAGCCTTGTGTTAGATGCGGCTCTTGTGTATATTCTTGTCCTGCAGGATTACAGCCAGTTAGTATTATGCAGGCTGTAAAGAATAATGATAAGGATGCATTAAAGAATAAGCTTAATATTAGAGCTTGTATTTTATGTGGTATGTGTTCTTATACTTGTACATCAAAGATTCACTTAACTGATTATTGCCGTAAGGCAAAGAAAATGGCATTATAGGGAGGATATTATGAAATTAGTTCCACAATCTTCTCCATACATTCGTAAGAACGTCTCTGTAAAGAGAATGATGCTAGATGTTATTATTGCATTAATGCCTGTAACATTATTTGCGATGATTCAAAACGGATGGTCTGGAATTTATGTTTTTTTAATTTCAATATTTACTATGGTTTTTATTGAATTATTATGTCACATGATGATTCATTGGCCAGAGGGAATGAAAATAAAGGAGTTATTTAGTAAGGAAGGTTTTTTAAGAGTAAAGTCTAATTTTACAATTAATAATATTACCGCTCCAGTAATTTCTGCATTAATTTATTCATTAATTATGCCTGCAGGAGTTAGTCCTTATGTAGCCTTAATTGGTGCAGTGTTTGGTATTTTAGTAGCTAAAATGATTTTTGGAGGTTTAGGTAGTAATATATTTAATCCTGCCGCTTGTGGTCGTATGTTTGTTGGAGTATGTTTTGGAAGTGCTTTATCTGATGCATATAAGACGCAGCCAACCTATATTGAATCAGTAGGGGCTACTCCACTTGGTTTAGTAAAAGGAGATTTATCAAATATTGGTGGTTATAACTTACTTGATTGCTTCTTAGGTAATGTACCTGGCTCTATGGGTGAGGTATCTATTATATTAATTTTAATTGGTGCTATTTATTTATTTATGAGACATTCAGCTGATTTAAGAAGTGCATTAAGCTATTTCTTAAGCTTTGCGGTGATTTCTTTTGTTGCAGTATTTGCATTTTATTTTAAGAAATCTAATGCTACAGATATTTTCTCTATGTGGTTATATCAATTATTAACTGGTGGTGTATTATTTGCGGCAGTATTTATGATTACTGACCCTGTAACCTCACCAACAACTAAATTCGGTAGAGTAGTATTTGGCACTATGGCTGGTTCAATTACTGCATTAATTCGTTTCTTAGGTGCTTATCCTGAGGGTGCAGCATTTTCAATTTTAATTGTGAATATGTTTGCCCCTTGTATTGATTATTTTATGCGTGGTAAGCCTAATACCTATACTTGGAAGCAAGTACTTGGACTTGGTATTTGTCTTGTTGTAGTATGTGGTATTGTTGCCTTAGCTATATAGGAGGTGCCAAGATGAAAAATTTAAAGATTGTTTTAGTGTTATTTGTAATTTGTTTAATTTGTGCAGCTGGTATTTCTGGTATGTATATGCTAACAAATCCTATTATTGAGGCTAATAACAATAAAAAAGAATTAGAAACAGTTCAATCCATTTTTGATTCTTACGATCAATCAAAATCAGAAACTATTACTGAGGGCTTTAGTAGTAGCTATATTTCTAAAAAGATAATTGCAAGAGATCATAATAATAATGATTTAGGTACTATATATACTGTAGCTGGAAAAAATGATTATGGTAATATTTCATTAATGGTAGCTATTAAGGGAGAGTCTATTTATAGAATTGAATTTTTAGAAAATGGTCAATCCTTTGGTGCAAATGTCAATTCTTTCTTAAAAACAAATTTTCCATCTAGTAAGGAAAATGTGATTGAAGGTGGATTTGTAGCAGAATCAGAAACCTTTGAGGGTGAATTGAATTTTTCTAATATTGACAGTATTGATGTTTCATGTGGTGCAACTTATGGCGCTAAGCTCATTATGGAGCTTGTTAATGCTGCAGTAGAAGATAGTAAGGGGGTAAACTAATATGGCTGATGTGAAAAAGAAAGTTTCTGCAAAAGCAATATTACTTGCAGGCTTAATTAGTGAAAATCCAGTATTTGTGTCCCTATTAGGTATGTGTCCTACTTTAGCTACTACTAAATCAGTAGAATCTGCATTAGGTATGGGTTTATTAGTTATTTTAACTTTAATTGGTTCAAATGTTTTAATTTCTTTATTAAGAAAATTTATTCCTGCTGAGGTTAAAATTCCTTGTTATATTGTAATTATCGCAACCTTCGTAACAATAATTAAAATGCTATGTCAAGCATTTATTCCTGATTTGTATAGTTCACTAGGTGTATTCATTTCATTAATTGTTGTTAACTGTATTATTTTAGGTAGAGCAGAAGCATTTGCATCTAAAAATGGTCCTTTTGCTTCTTTTATGGACGCAATAGGAAGTGGCTTAGGCTTTACAATGGCAATTTGTATTATTGCCTTCTTTAGAGAAATAATTGGTACTGGTGCTATTTCATTTGGAGTTTATTTTCCAATTGGAGTTGAATTAAAATTCCATATTTTCCCAGAACAATACGCAATTAGTTTATTTACTCTTCCTGCTGGTGGTTTCTTAACTTTAGGCTTAGTTTTAGCATTTATGGCATGGAGAAAGAATAAAAGTGAAGCAAAAAAGCAAGCATTAGAAAAGGCTCGTATTGAGGAATTAAAGAAAAAGAAAGCTTTAGAGCTTGAAAAGAAAAAACAAGAGGAAGCCTTAGCTAAAGCTAATACTACAGTAAAGGAGGCAGCATAATATGGGATGGTTAGTTACCTTTTTATTAGCAATTGTTAACGCAATGCTAATTAATAATGTTACATTATCAAGATTTTATGGTATTTGTCCTTTCCTAGGTGTATCAAAGAAAACCTCTGGTGCTCTAGGTATGGGTGCTGCAGTAACTGTAGTAATTATTATTGCTGCAGCGGTATGCTGGCCAATTTATAATTTTATATTAGTTCCAGCAGGCATTCCTTTTATGGATACAATCACTTATATTTTAGTAATTGCTTCATTAGTTCAATTGCTTGAGATGATTATAAAAAAATATTCACCAAGCTTATATAAGACATTAGGTGTTTATCTTCCATTAATTACTACAAATTGTGCTGTATTAGGTGTGGCACAAGGTAATACAGATTCAGTATTAGACTTTGGCTCTTCAATGGCAAACGCGATTGGTACTGGTTTAGGCTTCGCACTTGTAATATTTGTATTCTCAACAATTCGTTATCGTCTTGATGCTCTTAACGCACCAAAGGCATTTAAGGGTATTCCTATTGCTTTAGCTACTGCTGCAATTATGGCATTAGCATTCTTAGGCTTTACAGGAATGATTAAATAATGACTATTTATCATTTTCTAGCAATAGGAATTATAGTATTACTTATTGTGGTTTTCTTTATTACTTATTTATTAAATAAAAAAACTCCTCTTCCAAAGGGGTGCGAGGATTTAAAGATTAGTGAAGAAAGCTGCAGTAAATGTAATAATACTATGTGTGATTTTAAAAATAAAATCGATTTTGAGAAAATAGAAGAGGATATTAAGGAGGATAAATAAAATGATTATCTTATGGTCAATATTAGTTCTTGCTGGATTTGGAATAATCTTTGGTTTAGGTTTAGCAGTTGCTTCAAAAATCTTTCATGTTGAGGTTGATACAAGAATTGAAGATATTACTAAAATATTACCAAATGCTAATTGTGGTGCTTGCGGTTTTCCGGGATGTAGTGGTTTTGCAGAAGCAATAGTTGAGGGTGTTGCTGAAAACTTAAGTCAATGTAAGCCTGGTTCTAAATCTGGTAAGCCAGAAGAAATTAGAAAGTATTTGGATGAGCATCCTAATCCAGATGGGTCTATTAATCCAATAAAAATAAAATAATAATTATTGATTCCAAGATTATTAATAGTCTTGGAATTTTTAATTCATATAATTTTTTATCAAATTTTATTTATAAACTAGTGTATTACTAGTTTTTTTTTACATTTTCAGACAAAATGAAAAAAATTAAGAAAAATCCAAAAATTTTTGAAAAATCTTACTATTATTCTATTA
>CAMEJG010000020.1 GCA_945919465.1 uncultured Anaeroplasma sp.
ATTATCCTTAAATAATTTGATAATTATGCCCTGAAATAAAGTGCTGTTCTATACATTGCAAATTAATAAGTGATTAGATTATAATACAGCAATTAATATACTAATTATGACAAATTTCATAATTAGCATATTATTAGTACGGTAGGGACTACTGGAATTAACGCTCACTGAGTCCATGTAAGAGACCTTACGGCCCAAAGGATGTTGAAGTTGGAATCTTATGAATTAAGGCATGGGAGGTTCAAATCATAAGTGCAGTTAAATTTTATAAATTAGAAAATGTAGAAATAATTACAAACAAAATACCAGATAAAAAATTTAATAAAAATAGTATTAAAGAGGTGAGATAATGATTTATACTGTAACATTTTCTCCAGCGATTGATTATGTAATGAATTTAGATAATTTTAATATTGGAGACATTAATAGAAGTATTAGTGAAAGCTTTCTTCCAGGAGGAAAGGGAATAAATGTGTCAATTGTATTATCAAATTTAGGAGCAAAAACTGTAGCTACTGGATTTTTAGGTGGCTTTGTTGGTGAATATATTAAGTCAGAACTAAATAAGCTTAATATAACTTCTGATTTTATTGATGTCGATGGAATAACAAGAATAAATGTTAAAATTAGATCAAATGAAGAAACAGCTATTAATGGACAAGGTCCTCATATTTCTGATGAAGATGTTGAAAAGTTAATTAATAAGCTACAAAATATTAAGGAAAATGACTTTTTAGTAATATCAGGAGCAATTCCAAAAACATTACCTTCAGATACATATGAAAAGATTTTAAGTAGATTAAAAAATAAAAATATTAAAATTGTAGTTGATTGTACAAAGGAAACATTATTAAAAACGTTATCATATAATCCATTTATGATAAAGCCAAACAAGGAAGAACTTGAAGAGGTTCTAAATTGTAAAATTAATGATGATATTGAGCTTGAAAGACAAGTTACAAAATTAATTGAGCTTGGGGCAGAAAATGTAATAGTTTCATTAGGAAAAGATGGAGCCTTTATAAAAGGAGAAAATATTCAGGCTCTAAAAATTAAAGCACCAAAGGGTAAGGTAGTTAATACTGTTGGTGCAGGGGATTCTCTTGTAGCGGGTTTTTTATATGAATACGAGAGAACAGGAAACTTAATAGATGCTCTTAAGGTTGGTGTTGCAACAGGAAGTGCATCAGCTTATTCAGAAAATTTAGCAACAAAGGAAGAAGTATTAAATTTATTAAGTAAAATGTAAAGGAGAAAAAGATAAAAATAACTGATTTATTAAGTATTAATACTATTTTTATCGATAACAAATCTTCAACAAAGGAAGAAGTTAATCAACGATGATTTACCTTTGAGATATCCCATGAAATTTGATACTGCAATTTTTGGTGGAATTCTTACAAGCATATGAATATGATCAATACATGCATGTGCCTCAATTATTTCCACTCCTTTATATTCACATAACTGACGTAGGATTACTCCTATATCTTTTCTTAATTTACCATATATTTCTTTTCTCCTATATTTGGTGATAAATACAATATGGTACTTACAATTTTAGCGTGTATGTGATAAACTAGAATCGTCATTGGTTTTTCTTGCCATTGATACTACCTCCTGATATTTTGTTTACGGTTGCCAGACCAATTAACATTATATCATGAGGATTTTTATTTTTAGAAACGCAAGAAGCTATTTCTATTCACACTGTAGTTTTTTTGTGAGTCTAACGACTAACAAAATAAAAATTAAAAGAAGTTAAATCAATGCCTAAAGATCTAACTTCTTTTTTAATATATTTATTTAACTCTTAAAATAATACATTTTAAATATAATTGCTCTTCAGATTGTAATAATGCCGGATGATCAGGTGCCTGAATTCTAAAATCTAAAAACTGAACGGTTCTTTTCGCATCATGTGCTGCTTCATTAATCATCTGCATAAATAAATCAGGAGTCATATGCTGAGAACAACTAAAAGTTAACAAATAACCGCCTTCTTTAATAATCTTCATAGCAGTCATATTTATTTCTTTGTAGCCACGATATGCCTTTTTTAAAGAATCTTTACTCTTCGAAAATGCAGGAGGATCTAAAATTATCACATCAAATGCTTGATTTGCTTCTTCACTATGTAAAAAATCAAATACATCAACACATTTTGCTTCAAGTTGAGTATATCCATTAAGTATGGCATTATTAGTTATTTCATCACATGCTCTTTGAGATATATCACAAGCAACTACAGATTTAGCTCCATATTTACATGCATGAAGTGCAAATCCCCCTACATTTGAAAATGCATCTAATACATTCTTGTCTTTTGCATATAGTCTTAAAATATCTCTATTAAGCTTTTGATCAAGAAAATATCCTGTTTTTTGACCGTTTTCTATATCTACTATCATCTTGATATCATCTTCAACAATCTCAACTCTAGGGTCAAATTCACCATATAAGAAGCCTTTTACTTGTTCTAATCCTTCTTTTTCTCTTACTGGCATATCACTTCTTTCATAGATTCCCTTACAATGAGTTAATTCAACCAAGATATCAACAATATCATTTTTTATCATATCCATTCCAAGTGACATAAATTGTACTGATAAATAATCACCATATTTATCAACAACAAGACCCGGCAAGAAATCAGCTTCACTAAATACTAATCTTGTTGCATTCCAACCAAGATTATTTCTATGTTCAATTGCATATTGAATTCTTTTCTTAAAGAATTCTTTATCAATTATTTCATTTTCATTTAATGATAATATTCTAACCATAATTTTAGAATTAGTATTTAAAAAACCATATGCTATAAACTTATTATCATATGTATAAACACTACATACCTTACCATTTTCAATATTACCTATAAAATTATTAACTTCATTATTAAAAACCCAGGGATATCCATTTAAAATGTTATCTTCTTCTTTTTTATTTAAAATTACCTTAAGCATATAATCCTCCATAATATCACATAAATTAGATATATTTTTACATAAAAAATAAATAATATTACGTGATTCTTTTTCTAAAATTAAAGTGTAAAAAATTTAAGAAAGGAGAAGAAAGGATAGTATTCAATCTCCCTAAACCAAAAAGCATAACCAATAAAATAACGTAAAACAATATAGAATACTATCCTTTTTAAAAAGCCTTCATTCATCTTTATTGAATGAAGGCTATTTTTAATTCTTTGGCTTAATTACTTCGATTCCACCCATATATGGCTGTAAAGCCTTAGGGATAGAAATAGAGCCATCCTCATTATAATTATTTTCAATAAACGCAATTAATCCACGTGGAGTTGCTAAAACAGTATTATTTAAAGTATGAACTAAATAAGTACCATCCTCACCCTTTGTACGAATACCTAATCTTCTAGCCTGCGCATCTCCTAAAGTTGAACAAGAACCAACCTCAAAATACTTCTTTTGTCTTGGAGACCAAGCCTCAACATCACATGATTTAACCTTTAAATCAGCTAAATCACCTGTACAGCATTCTAAAGTACGAACAGGAATATCTAGACTTCTAAAGAATTCAACAGTAAATTGCCACATCTTATTATACCAATTCATAGAATCCTCTGGCTTACATAAAACAACCATTTCTTGTTTTTCAAATTGATGAACACGATAAATTCCTCTTTCTTCAATACCATGAGCACCAACCTCCTTACGGAAGCATGGAGAATAACTAGTTAATGTAATAGGTAATTCCTTTTCATTAACAATTTGATTTTTAAATCTACCAATCATTGAATGCTCAGAAGTACCAATTAAATACAAATCCTCACCTTCAATTTTATACATCATATTTTCCATTTCAGCAAAGCTCATTACACCCTCAACAACATCACCATGAATCATAAATGGAGGAATGCAATAGGTAAAGCCCTTATTAATCATAAAATCTCTAGCATAAGATAGCATAGCAGAATGAACTCTAGCGATATCTCCAATTAAATAATAAAAGCCATTACCACTAGTTCTTCCTGATGCATCCTTATCTAAACCATTAAATCTAGCTATAATATCAGCATGATATGGAATTTCATAGCTTGGAACAAAAGGCTCTCCATATTTTTGATTTTCTACATTTTCGCTATCATCCTTACCAACTGGTACTGATGCATCAACAATATTAGGAATTACCATCATTCTTTTTGTTAATTCCTTAGTTAAATTTTCAATTTCAGGTTCAATTTCTTGAATTCTAACATTATTATTAGAAACAGTTTCTTTAATCTGATTAGCTTCTTCTATTTTCTTTTCTCTCATTAAAGCACCAATTTGTCTACTTAATTCATTTCTTTGTGCTCTTAATGATTCAGCTTCTTGTTTTAATGCTCTAATTTTCTTATCATATTCAATTACTTCATCAACATACTTGATCTTTTCAAATTGAAATTTTTTCTTAATATTTTCCTTTACTATTTCTGGATTTTCTCTTAAAAATTTAATATCTAACATTTTATCCTCTCCTTTAAAATAAAAAATCCTTAGAATAATCTAAGGACGAATAACCGTGGTGCCACCTTAATTCTAGCAATGCTAGCACTTAATTCTCTTAACGCGAGTAACGATTCTCATCAGAGGTAGATTCACTTATTCATCCTTACTATATCGCACCAAACTATAGCTCTCTTAAAGGAATTTAATAAATTACTATGTCTCGTCATTTGAGATTACGTTTAATATTATATCAAATATATAGATATTTTAAAAGTATTATTTTAATATTAAATCAATAAAATCAATAAAGAGGAGCTTACTCCTCTTTATTCTCTAATTTTTCTTTTTCTATTTTTGCTTTATTTTCACTTTTAATATAAAAATAACCTATAGTAATACCAATAGAAATAATAACAATAATTGTTATCATATTAACAAACCATAAATGCCACATAGAATCAAACCATACAACATATACTGCACAAGCAATAATGATATATGCTAAAACTAATAATATATTTTTATTATTATTCTTAATATAATCTAATATTTTATCCTTCATATTCTCACCTATAAAAATTATATCATTATTTTTATAAAAGAAAAATAAATTATTTATTAAACTTAATAATAAATTTACTACCTTTTGTAAATTCACTTTCTACTTCAATAGTAAAATTATGTAATTTAGCAATTTGATTAACAAAGGCAAGACCTAATCCTAAACTATTTTTATTAGTTCTTGATTTATCAACCTGATAAAATCTCATGAATATTTTATTTAAATCCTCTTTTTTAATACCAATACCATCATCACTAACAATTATTTCATTATCAGTTAATTCTAATATTGTAGTACCATTTTCTTTACCATATTTAGAAGCATTATCTAATAAATTTTGAATCATTTCAATAAATAATGTTTCATTAATATCTAAATAAATATTAGGCTTAATTCTTTTTATTAATTTTATATTCTTTTCATTAATAATATTCATTTCTTCTAAAATCATAGAAATATTTAAATTTTCTTTAGAAATATTATCATGATTTTTCATTCTTTGAAATTCTAATAGCTCTTTAGTTATTCTAATCATTTGATTAGATTCTTTTAAAATAACTTTTAAGCTTTCAATAATTTCCTTTTCATCATTACACTCAAGTGCATACTCAGTTTCACCTAAAATAACTGAAAGTGGTGTCCTAAGCTCATGAGAAATATCAGAGGTTAATTCCTCTTCAGATTCAAATAAATTCTTTAATCTAATAAGCATTTTATTAAAACTAGTTTCTAATTGCTTCACATCTGGATCATTTGAAGTAATCTTTATTTCTTTAGAGAAATCTATAGATGAAGTAATTAAATTTACTTCATTATTTAATTCATTTATTGGAGATAAAGCTCTTTTAATTAAAAAGTAATTTAATATTATTGCTGCAATAGTTAATAAAGGTACAATAATCGCAAGAAAAATTAAAACAATTGAACTTAAAGAAGTATTATTAGGAATAATACCTCTTAAATATCTTACACCTTTACTCTTTAATGATAATTTTAAATCATAATAGTAATATCCATCAACCTCAGTTAATTCTCTATCACTTAATGGGGTTTCAATATAATTATCTGGCATACTACCAGTAATATAAGTACCATCCTCTTTATGAACACTAATATAAATATTATCATAAAAATAATCAATATTAGCTGAATAATCAATATTACCATTAGGATCTACTAATTGTTCTGAAACAGATAATACTCTTTGTAAAAGCTCATTCTTTAAGCTTTCCTTTTGAGATACAGTTGTAACATAAATAAGTAAAAATGAACAAACAAATACTAAAAAAGCTAATAAAGCGGCATCAATAATTAATAGCCTTTTTTTAATAGACATAATTATTCCTTAACTACATATCCAACTCCACGAATAGTTTCGATAATTGGAGTATCCTTTTCAATTTTCTTTCTTAAATTTCTAATATGTACATCTATTACATTACTTTCATTAAAAGAATCAATACCATAGATACTTTCTTCAATTTTGATTCTAGATAATACAATATTTTTATTTCTAGCAAATAACAATAATAATTCAAATTCTTTATTAGATAAAACAATTTCTTCATTATCTCTTTTTACACTATGTAATGCTTCATCAATTACTAAATCTTTTATTTTATAAGTTGTACCAACAACACTAGCATTACCACGTCTAGCTAGTACCTTAATTCTAGCTAATAATACAGAATAATTAAATGGCTTTACTAAATAATCATCTGCACCAATATCTAAACCTCTAACAATATCTAAATCAGTATCCTTTGCAGATAAAAATAATACTGGAGTATTAATTTGTCTTTTTCTAATTTCCTGAACACATTCAAATCCATTTAATTTAGGCATCATAATATCCATAATAATTACATCAAAGGAATATTGTTCTAAATAATCTAAAGCCTCTAAACCATTAAATGCTTGAGATACATGAATTTTTTCTAATCCTAATCTTTTTCTTAACATGTTATTTAATTCAAGATCATCTTCTACTACTAAAACATTCATAATTTTTCCTCCATTAATCTAAATATTTTATTCTATAATTTAATAATTTACCTGTATAAACATCTATTTCAATTTCATAGGTAACATCAATTCTTCTAAAGCTAACAATATAAGCATTATGAATATTATAATCATTTAATTTTACCTTTATTGATGAAACATCATCAATAGTTAATAAACAATAATTCAATGCTTGAATTAATGCTTTATCTTTAGTAATAAAGCATTTATTAATATTATCCTCATAATTCTTTTCAATAATTAAATAATCTTTTGTTTCATCATCTATTCTAACAATAAATGAATAGCATTGACTCATTCCATATACATAATAATATAATTTATTATCAATAAATTCAAAGTCTATACTATAAAATGATGATGATTTTGTTTGAACATTAATTGCATTTCTTGTTATAGTAACTAATTCATCTATATTAGTATAATGCTCACTAATAATATTACCATTATAAGCATCAATATAAAAATAAAAGAAATTAACCTCATCATTACCATAAATAATATAAGCTAAGCTATTATTAATAATATCAAGCTTAATACATAAATAGTTTGTGTTAAAATTAATATTTTTATTATTAATAATATCAAGAACATTATTTTCAGAAATAATATTAGTAAATTTTATATTATTATAGCCATTATTATATTTTTCTTGTGCTATACTTTCAAATTCTCCATCATTTTTATCCTGATAATTATAAGCCCAATAAATAAAATCATAATAATTATGAATATATTTTTCCTTAGCTATAATAGTACCATTTAATCCATTAATTTCTAATCTATAAGTGAAATAATCAGTATCCACATATGCTCTATAAACAAAATTAGTTCTATTAAAACCTTGAACTAAAGAAATATAATTTATATTAATATTATCAATAATATTTTGATAAACTATATTAGTAATACTTTTTTCATCTATTATATTTTTATTAATAAATATTTTTTTACTATTAATACTTCTTTGTTCTTCTTTAATAATATCTCCTGTTAAAGCATTAATAGATATTTCATATTTTTTATTTAAATCATATAAAGAAATAATATATACTTTATTACCCCTAAGCTTTTCATCTCTTATCTCTTCAAGCTCTACTTCACTACCTATATAATCCTTAGCTCTTGTAATCGCATCAATCATTGAGATATAAGCACTATTTTCACTATCATAATCAATTAAAGAGATTCTATAATTTAATATTTCATTTGTATCTTTATTAAATGAATAATAATATTTCATATTAGCAGTATATAAAGAAACATCAATAGCCTTTGTATTAAATGAAGCTAAAGATGATATTTTAGCTTTTAAAATATCATTTTCATCTAATTGAGCTTTTTCTAAAGCCTGATAATAATATGTATCTAATGTATAACTAAAAGTACTTATTTCATTAGAATTTACTAAATCTAAATTTTCAATACTTCTATCATTTAAATTTGCTCTAATATAATATTCATTATCATTAGAAATTAATGTAACAATATACTCATTTTCCCATAATCTTTCATATGAAGAATAACTAATATCCTCTTTATTTAAATTAAGCTCATTTAATACAAATGAATGAATATCATTATTTTCTGTATATAGATTAGAGCTTAAATCAGTTGTTTTTTCACCACAGGAGGTTAGTAAAAAAATACATATTAAAATAAATATATACATATATTTTCTTTTCATTGTATCTACCTCCTTGTATTTTTAAAATTATAAATAAACATAATTAAATTGTAATTAAGAATTAATTATCTTTTTTCCTAATTTTTAGTATATCTTAACATATTTAATTTTAAAATTAAATATAAATTAAAAATGAATATGCTTTTAATTAAAAAAACCCTGAATTAATCAGAGTAACTACTTATAGAAATATAAATATGACAAATTCCAAAAATAATAGAAAAAACAATTAATAAAAAATATCCTAATAATATTCCAGATATTAAAAATATTAATGTTGGAATAATAGATAAAGAATAGGATTTGAATAAATTATATTTATTTTGAAAAATTATCCAAATAATTAAATATAAAAATAATAATATTCCATTAATAATTAAATAAAATAAAAGTGCATTATTAAAATAAAAGTTTATATATGTATAGGGAATATTAAATATCATTAAAATAAAACAACCATATCTTCCTATTTGTTCAAATAATTCTATAATTTTATTGTTTTTTTTGTTATATTTTTATTTTTTATAGAATAAATAATATTAGGTATCATTATAATAGTCATAATGATTAATCCATAATAATTAAACCAATCCATAATATCACCTATAATAATGTTGTTAATTTAATATAAGTATCTTCTGGAAGAATATCTTTAATATTATTAATATCCTCATTAGAAGGATTTAAAATAAACATTGTAGGACCACTACCACTAATATGAACTTTATTATTAATAGATAATCTAGTATATAAATATCTTAATTCACTACTTAATAATAAAGAAGCTTTATTTAAATCATTAAAAATATTATTATTTAATAGTTCAATATCATTATTTTCTAAAGCATTAATAATATTTTCTTCATTATTATGTCTATCCTTAAATTCATATTCATAATTTTCATAAACCTTTTTTGTTGATAAACCAAATGAAGGCTTAATTAATAATAATTTTATTTTATTAATATTAATATTTAATGGATTAACAATTTCTCCATAATGACTACATTTTGCTATTTTTGTTTTAATAAAAAAAGCTACATCACTGCCTAAAAAGCTACATAAATGTTCAAGTTCGCTATCAGATATTTCAGGTTTATATAATTTTCTTAAACCTCGTAATACTGCAGCAGCATCGCTACTACCACCTGCAAGTCCTGCTTCTAAAGGAATGTTTTTTTTATATTTTATTTTTACTCCACCATTAATATTATAAGTAGAAAAGAATAAAGAGGCAGCTTTATACATAATATTATCTTTAATATTATTATCAACTATTAATATTTCATGATATTTTTCTAATTCAATTTCATCATAAATATTAATAGGTACCATTATCGTATTTACAATATGATAATTTCTTTCATCCTTATTTAAAACCTCAAGTGTTAAATTAATTTTTGCATAAGCTTTCTCTAATACCATAAACTACCTCACTAATAATCGCATCTTTCCATAACTTTCAACACCACCAATATTAACCTTTTTAATTTTTGAAACTCTACTAATTGATAAAATATCAATTATTTGATTTATTGGTGTTATCGCAGCTAAAATAGCTACTAATGCAGGATCATATGCTTCTATTTTTTCTCTATTTATTGATGAAGCTGAATTAGCACCAGAAGCAATTATTGCTTCTAAATTACTACTACACGCTCCAGCAAATACATAAATATCATCTAAAGAATATTTTTCTCTTATTTTTAATACTGAATTCATAAAATGAATTGAATTTTTATAATTATTTAAATCTTTTTTATCTTTTCCATTAAAAGAATCATGTCCCGTTATTATTACTATATTAGGTCTATATTTATTAATATCTTTTAATACTCTATCTTTTATTAATTCTTCTTTTGATAATATTCCATTTGCATAAATACCTATAGATTTATATAAATCTAAGCATTTATTTAAATATTCATTATCACTATCATAATGTAATATTTTACCTGTAATATGATCTATTTTACCTTTATATTGTTCTACTATTCTATTTTTATAATTTATTTCTTCTAAAGAATTCTTTTCAAATTCAGAATTTAATACCTCATTTAAATCAGAAATTGGAGCATCTGCAATAATTCTTATAAATACTCCTGATAGTAATGCAATATTATTATTAATATTTAATATTTTAAAAATAATATCACCATTATATTTTTTTCTAATAACAATAGAACCAATATCCATTATATCACCTAAGGTAATATATGAATTATAAATTATAATTATGAATTATATAATTATCTAATAAAACAAAATCATTAATCGATAATTCTTCAGCTCTAACAGTAGTCTTTATATTATTATCATTAAGCATTTTTAATATAAATTCTTTATTATAATATGTAGATAAATTATTAATTAATGTTTTTCTTCTTTGACTAAAAGCTTCTCTAATAAATTTAAAGAAATGTTCTTCATTTATAGCATTATATAAAGGATTTTCATATAAATCTAATCTAATAACTGCACTATCTACATTTGGAGAAGGAATAAATACTGTTCTTGGTACCTTAAACATTTTTTTAGCATTACATCTATAGCCTACCGCTATAGATAATGCATTATAATCCTTAGTTTTAGGTTTTCCACAAATTCTATCAGCTACTTCTAATTGCATCATTAATACATATCTAGTTATTAATTTAGTTTTACTTAATAATCCTAAAATAATTGGAGTAGTAATATAATATGGTAAATTAGCAACTACATATATTTTTTTATAATCCTTTAAATATTTATTAATATCTTCATTAATATCTATATCTAAAATATCTTCATTTATTACTAAATAATTATTATATTCCTTTAAATTATCATTTAATATAGGAATTAAATCCTTATCTATTTCATAGCATAAAACAAATCCAGCTTTATTACATAAATGCTCAGTTAAGCTACCTAAGCCAGGACCTATTTCTATTACTGCAGTTTCTTTATCTAATTCAGAAGCATCACATATTGACAAAAGGATATTTTGATCTGTTAAGAAATTTTGACCAAATTTCTTTTTTGCATCTAAATTATTATTTTTTAAAATATTATTAATAAAATTTTGATTTCCTATGTTAGCTGACATATTATTTTTTCTAAATCCTTTTTTGTTATTTGTAATATATTTAATCTTTTTAAAAATGTTTTTGAATTTGGTTTACCTATATTTAAATAATCTGATATTTTATCTCTTAATTCACTACTATTTTCTTTTCCTATAAGATTTAAACTATATAGTTCATTAACTGTAATTGTATTAACATTATTACAAGAAGTATATACATTATTTAATGCATCAATTATAGCTTCTATTGATGCATGTTCTATACCTACTTTTTTATGATTATTACTGATACAATCTTTTTTTCTTAAAAAGGCATGTTTACAATTACTAATATTTTCATCTATTGTTTTTCTTATTTTTTCACCTGGTGAATCAGGATCTGTAAATACGATAATATTATTATTTTTAGACAATTCCTTTAAATAATTAATAGTTTCCTTACTTATTTCACTACCATTTGTAATTACACAATTGGCATCAGGTATTGCTTTTAAAACTTTATCTACATCATGTATTCCTTCAACCACAATAATATCCATAATAATCAACTCCAAGCGTGAATAATTATAGCATAATTATAAATAAAATAAAATTTATTAATAACGTTTTATTCACAATAAAAAAATCTAAATAATATAGAAATGTTTTTTAATTTCTTCTATATTATATTTTCTAAGCTTTATTTATACAAAATATGGAATACATTTTGCATTCCATATCATTTTAATCTTCAAAATAATAAATTCTTTCTATTTCTTTATAACTTGAGGTTCTTAATCCTTTTATTATTGGAGAATATTGATCTAATGATTTTATATCACCATTAGGTAATAACACCTTTATATCATTTATATCACTCTTTTTGCTATGCATATAAGCAACTCCACTTACCTTAGAATGCTTATAAAAATATTTTCCATTAGTATTATTATATTTTTCATTTATTCTATTTAATTCTTCTATAGTTGGCTCATTAGCAAGCTCAATAAAATTGAATAAATGTCTATCTAAAAAAGCATTAGCTAATGTATTTAATATTTTATCCTTTGATCTTGTTAATTGTTTAATAAAACCATTAACATAAGAATCATCCAAATTAATATATTCTAATATATTATCATTATTTTTTAATACAGAAATAAATGAATCTATTGATGCATCTATTTCTTTATTATCTAATGCTAAATCCTTTAATCTAGCATAAATTCCTTCTAAAATACATTCATAGCTTCTAGCAACAGGATGATAATATACTTGAAAATACATATGATATCTACTCATAAGATAGGATTCTATAGAATGAACACCACTAGCTCTAACCATAACCTGATTATCTTTAATTAGCATACTTCTTAAAATTCTAAAATAATCAATATGACCATAAGCTGCTCCTGTGAAATAAGCATCTCTTGATAAATAATCCATTCTATCTACATCTAGTTGAGAAGAAACTAATGATTCTATTAATGGAAATTTTCCACTATGAGATATTACAGATGCAATATCATTAGCTAAATTATCATTAATTGATAATATTTTATTTACATCAGTTAATGGAGATAATATTAACGAAACTGACATGTCCTCATGGCTTTTTTCCATTACATTTTCAAAAGCATGAGAATATGGTCCATGACCAATATCATGTAACAATGCTGAACATAAAAATACAAGCTTTTCATATTCTGATATTTCATTCATTCCCATAACATTTGTAATAACTAAATTAGCCATTTGATAGGCTCCTAATGAATGAGTAAATCTTGAATGCTCTGCTGTTTGAAAAACCATACTAACTCCACTTAATTGTCTTATTCTTCTTAATCTTTGAATTTCTTTAGAATCAATTAAATCACTAATAAGCTTATAATCAACAGTTATATATCCATATAATGGATCTCTAAAAACCTTTGTTCTTTCTAATTTTGTAAACATTGTATCCCACCTTATTACTATTTTAGCATAAATTAATATATTTTCAACTTTACATAATTTAAGAAATGCTTTATCATAAATAATATAATTATAAGGAGAAAAAATATTATTATGAAAAAGAAAATAACACCTTATTTATTTTTAGGAATTTCAATTTTAACTTTAGCTTCGTGTCAACAAATAAATCCATCTATTAATCATAGTGAAAAAACAAAAACTAATATTTCTTCTACTATTTTAGCAGAACCTTCTACAAATAATACTTCTCAAGGTAGTTCAACTTCTACACCTTCAAATGAAAGTACTTCTACAAATGTAGCTGTTAGTACACCAACAAGTGTACCTACATCTTTACCAACAAGTACGCCAAGTAGTAATCCTACAAGTGCACCAACAAGTACGCCAAGTAATAATCCTACAAGCGCACCTACAAGTACTTCTACTAGTGTACCTACAAGCACTCCTACAAGTACTCCTACAAGTGTACCTACTAGTACTCCAACAAATACGATAACTAGCAATACTTCTAATCCTTCTACAAGTATAGCTACAAGTAGTCCTATTACTACAACAATTAAACCTACAAGCACTCCAACTAGTGCACCTACAAGTACTCCTACAACTACAAAAACAAGTAATACATCTAATACAACTACAAGTACTTTTGTTCCTGTAGAAACAGAAATTAAGCTTGTTGAAAATGGAGATTATGGAAATAGCTGTTATGGAATATTTACTCCAATAATTAATAACGAAAACTCTACTGATTATATAGTTAGGTATAAAAAAGAAAATACTAGTAATTTTATCACTATAGATAGTGAGTTAATAAGAAAAGAGGGAGAAAATATTCGTTATGATATTGTAGGATTAGAAAAAGGAAATTATACAATTAGAATTGAAGCTTCTAATAGTGTTTATAAGGAATATAATACTACAATAGCTGAATATGATAAATCTGGGTATGCACATTTTAATTATACAAATGGTGTAGGAGCATATAAGGATTCTGGATTAATAAAAGATAATACTAATATAGTTTATGTAACTGATTCAAATAAAAATACCGTAAAGGCAACAATTAATGGTAAAGAATATACAGGATTAACTAATATATTAGTTGCTCAAAAGGATTCTAAAGTTCCATTAAATATAAGAATAATAGGTTCAATAAACACCGCTCAATGGAATAAAAAAACTTATTCAGCTGCAGGAAGTACTGAAGAAAGAAGAAATCAGCTTGAAAGTCATATTAAAGCTACTACTGATAAAACAAATTGGTCAAGTGGAAAATTAGATCAAAAATATATTATTAGTAAAGGCATTAATAGTATGTCAAATGATATAAATAATGGTATTACTGTACTTAATGGATTAACTAATTACATCAAATATAGCTCATCTGATAAGGAATATGATTCTTATTTTAATGATTTAGATGTTAAGGATGCTTCTAATATCACTATAGAAGGTATTGGAAGTGATGCTAAAATCTTCCAATGGGGCTTTACATTTAGCAAATGTAATTCTATAGAGGTTAGAAATATAACATTCAGTGATTATACTGAGGATGCAATAGGATTCCAAGGTGGAAGTAACTCTAATATGGATTTTGGAAATTATTGGGTTCATAATTGTGTTTTTAACGTTGGAGTAAATAATTGGGATGTAACCTTTGAAAAGGATAAAGGTGATGGTGATGGAGCTACAGATTTAAAATACTGTCATAATGTTACCTTCTCTTATTTAGTATATAATAATACTCATAAAACAAATTTGATTGGTGGAAGTGATAGTGCTTATCAATATAATATAACATTACATCATAATTATTATAATAAAGCCTCCTCTAGACTTCCTTTAGCAAGACAAGCAAATATGCATTTTTATAATAACTATTATAATAACTGTTCTACTGCTCAGGATATTAGAGCAAATGCCTTTGTATTAAGTGAAAATAATTATTTCTATAATTGTAAAAATGCTCAAAAAGTAGTAATAAATAATACTTATACTAAAACTGTTATTAAATCTGTAAATGATTACTATGAAGGTACATGTAATTCTCAAGCTACTAAAACTACAAGAGATGATTCTTCATTATCTGGAAACTGTAAACCTGATAATGGGGTTACAAATTATACAAATTTTGATACTAACTCATCACTATTTTATTATGATTCAGTTAATAAAAAAACTATAGCTGATAATATGCTAGAAGCAAAAGATGTAAAAGCATTTGTTATAAAAAATGCAGGTATTTGTGGTGGAAAAGTATATAATTAAATATAAAAAATAATTTATTATAAAGATTGCTTTAGAATTTATTTCTAAAGCTTTTTTTTATACAAATATATTGTTTTTCTTCTATTTTTTTACTTAATCTATTTTAATAAAACGCTTTACTATTTTTCAAAACAATGTTATAATTGAAATATATTTTTTAAAAGCGTTTTCAAAAACGCTAATTGAAAAAAGGAGAATAAAATGAAAAAGAAAACTTTATTAGCTAGTATTGTTCTAGCTTCTGCTGCTTTATCTTTAGCAGCATGTGGACAACCAAATCCTACAAGTGCACCTACAAGCACTCCAACTAGTGCTCCTACAAGTGCACCTACAAGCACTCCAACTAGTGCTCCTACAAGCGCACCTACAAGTACTCCAACTAGTACTCCTACAAGTGCACCTACAAGTACTCCAACTAGTGCTCCTACAAGTGCACCTACAAGTACTCCAACTAGTACTCCTACAAGCGCACCTACAAGTACTCCTACAACAGATCCTGTAAAAGAAACTGTAACTATTACAGCTCACTATAATCCTGGTGATGCTACATATGATAAGACAACTGAATTAGATTTAATTGAAGATGTTTTAACTGGTACTAAATTTGCAACATTTACTGAATCTCCAACAGATGATTATAGAAACTTCTTAGGTTGGTATGAGGATGCCGAATTTACAACACCTTTAAGATCAGCAATCACTGATGATATTGAAGTCTTTGCTAAATGGGAATCAAAAGGAACAGTGGATAAAGTATTTAGATTTGATGCAACAAAATTAACTGATGGTGTTGGTTTAACTGGATCAATTTATAATTTCGTTTCAGCTGATCAAGGTGGTACAAGAAATAAAGCTACAATTAATGCGTTAGGAGAAGCTGTTAGTGGTAATCAACCAGTTGTTAAAAATGGTAAATTAGAGGTTAAAGCTCCTGCTGATGGAACATTATATATGGTTCTTGAAAATGGTTCAGGATCTTCTGCATCTCAATATTCTGTAACTTCAAGTGATGGAAAATATACAGATTTTGGAGTTTGTAATTTCGTTGGTAGTTCTGATGCATATACTGCAAAACGTTTCTCTATTGAATTAAAGAAGGATGTAACTTATACATTCACAAAAACTAATGGTACAATTTATGTATACGATTTATATATGAAGTGTGCTGTTGAATTATCACCAGTAAGTAGTATTACATTAACTTCAAATGGTGTTGTCGACTATATTGAAGGATCACAATATGATGGAAGTAAGGTAAATGTTGATTTAGTTTATGAAAATAAAGCAACAGAAGCTGTAGATATGTCAAAAGTATCTATTGATACAAGTACTTTAGATATGACTAAGCCAGGAGTTCAAAAGGTTACAGTTAAGTATCCTGTTACTCAAACATTATATGGTACTACATCAACAACTGATTTAACTCAAGAATTAGAAATTAATGTTTATTCATTAGAATCATTAAAACTAGGCTTCAATTCTGTTTCTAAGGGTGCTCAAACTGTTTTAGGTGGAAATGGTACTTATGTAAATAACACTGTAAAGGTTGTTTATGGTGCTGGTGAGGCTTATTCAAGTGCATATTTAACAGTATTTGCAGAATGCTTATTAAATACTGAAAATAAAGAATTCACTTTAGCTTCTAGTGCTTATACAATTGATGATGCTACATCATTTACAGGTTCAGAAGTAAAAAGAACAATTACTGTTACATATACAGCTAATGGAAAAACTAAGACTGTTTCATATGATGTATATGTTGTAACTACAGCTCCAAGTGTAGTTGAGGGTGTTGTTCAAGTTGCAGTAGATCAAAAATATAATGGTACTGTTGGTGCGGTTGTTGATGGATTTAACACATTTACTTCTATCCAACAAGCTCTAGATTATTTAGAAGCTTACTCTACTTCAATTGAAGGTAAGGATATTACCTTAAAAATTGGTGAAGGTACTTATAAAGAAAAACTAGAATTTACTATTCCTAACATGACAGTTGTTGGTGCAGGTAAAGATAAGACTATTATTGAATGGGATTCATTATATGGCTTAAAGGATGAAGGTGGCTTCATTCATACTACAGATTCTACTCAAACTGTTGCAGTAAGAGAAAGTGCTGAAAACTTCACTATTAGTGGTGTAACAATTTCAAACTACTGGAATGATAGAACTAAATATATTGAATCTGGAATTTATGGCGCTCAAGATGGTAAGAATGCATCTGAACATAGAGCTCTTGCAATTCTAATTCAAGCAGATAAATTCATTATGGATGATTGTAAAGTTCTTGGTATGCAAGATACTATTGAATTATTTGCTGGTCGTCAATTAATTAAGAATACTTATATTTGTGGTACAACAGACTTCATCTTTGGTTCAAATAATACTACATTATTCCAAGGTTGTACAATTGAAGTAAAAGCTTCTGAAGATAATAAAACTGGTGGTTATATCACTGCATTTAAGGGTTGCTCAAAGGGTGCTGAGGATGCAGTTAGTGTTGGTGTAATTTTCAATGAATGTACATTTAAAGCAGAAGCTGGTGTTCCAGATGAATCAGTAGCTATTGCACGTCCTTGGGGAATTTATAGCTTTGTTGGTGTTATGAATTCTGAATTAGGTAAGTGTATTGCAAAGGGTACAACAGTAGATACTCAAAAGAACCAATATACTGCAGTTGATACAACTGTTGTTACAGCTCCAGTAGCTGGCACTACTTACTATGTAGCAGATGGAAATAACTATGTTGTTGCAAATGTTACTGAATGGGCAGCTGAAACTGTATATTATACAAGAACAGCTACTGCATCTCGTTATTATAATGGTTTAACTAAAAATGCATTTGATTTAAATATTGAACATTTACCTACAGTTACATTCTTTGAATACAATAACACTGGTGCTGGTGCTATGACTGATGAGGAATTAGCTAAGATTGTTGCAACATATAATAATGGTACAGAAGATGTTTCTGTAAGATTAGTTTATACTTTAACTAATGAATTAGCTGAATTATTTATTGATCAACAAATGATTTTTGCTAAAGAATCTCATCCAAATGTTAAATATCAAGATAACTGGTCAGGTGATATCGCAACAGATGTTACAGTTAATTTCTATGTAGCTGATGAATTATATACTACAGTTAATGAATGTAGTGGAAATACATTAATTCTTCCTGATGACCCAACAGTTGAAGGTTATTTATTTGAAGGTTGGTATGTTGATAGTCTTTATCAAACTAAGTATAATTTAGATTCTGTTCTTGAAGCTGGTACATTAAATCTATATGCTAACTTTATTGTTGCAACTTCACAAACTGATACATATTCATTAGATTTAACAGCAATTACTGCTACAAAAGATAAAGAAGCTTTAACTGCTACAACATTTGGTACAAAGAATAGCTTCTTAACAATTGTTGATTCTTCAAAGGTTACTGCAAGAGTAAAAGATGCTGCTACATATTGTATTGAAAATAAGGATGGTAACCTAAAAGTTACATTCAAGGGTACTGGTACTCTTACAATTTCTTATTGTTCTACTAGTGGTTCAAATAAATCTCGTATTAGATTAGTAGATGAAAATGGACAATATGCTTCTGCTACAACAATGGATTCTGCATTTACATATGTAGAAGCAGAAAATGCTTATGAAATAGCTGGTAGTACAGCAAAAGATATTACATTCACTATTACTTCTGCTGGTACATATACAATTGACTGTGTTTCTACAACTACAGGACGTGGTGGTAGAATCTATGCTGTATCAATGAGTGATACTTATTCAGTTGCTAGTGGAAGCGGTGATGCTGGTGTTATGCCTCTTTCTCTTCTAAAAAAAGAAGACGAAGAATAATAATTAAGCAATAAAGAAGGTCTAAAAAGACCTTCTTTTTCATTTAAAAATATTTAAATATAACATTTATAAAAAATAGGAACAAATATTATAATTATAAAATGGCACTAGTAATGCCCAGTTAATTGACATTTTAATGTCAAATCACTTTCCATTCCTCTAGTACCATTTAATTAATTGATATTTATTCCTATTTTTATTTATTTTTATTAACCTAACATTACCTTTAAGAAATCACTATATTCAGTTGTATCTGGTAAACTAGGTAATTTTTCATTATTAGTTACATTTAAGTTTAAAACTAATTTTGTATCTTTTACAGTTACTTGATTTGGATAATATGATTGCTTTAAGAAGTTATTTAATGCATTTGAAGCATCAAGTGATAAGCCAACAACCTCTAAAGTTTCAACATTTATCTTAGTTTTAACTTCAGCAACAACATTTTCATAGCTTTCCTTAACTGGAGCTAATTCAGCAGGTAATGACTCTAATACTGATTTTAATGCTTCAGAAATATCACTTGTAATACTGAATTCAATTTCATTATTAGAAGCAGAAGTAATCTTTAATGAATTTTCTTCACAGAAAGCATCAAATTCATTACTATCAATCATTTGTTGAAAATTATCAATATAGCTTGAATTAAAAATATCTTCAAAATTAATTTCAGGTAATAATAAACCTAATTTTTCAAATGAAAAATAATATTTTCCATCAGTTCCTAATTTTTGAGTTTCTTGATATTGAGGTAATCCTTGATAATCAAAATATAAGTTTTTATCATCATTAAATAAATTAAACTTGGTATTAAAACTATTGTCATCATCAATAGGATTTGAACCAGTATTATATTTTGTTTCATAATCTAGTGATATACCATTTTTAGAATAAATCTTAAATGCAGAAACTAAATCTGAGAATGTGATATCTTCAACTGGTTCAGCTAATTCTTCCATTGAAATATATGTTTCTGAACTTATTTTTCCATATGCTTTTGAATAATTTGAATCATCAATCTTAGTATCATAAGATACTTCAGCTGAAACTGTAACCTTTGATGAAAAAGAAGTTTTAGCTTCTGGTTTTTTCTTACTTAATGCTACAACAACTTCCTTAATTTTTGCACTATCATCTGTTTCCTCAACAACAAATGTCTCACCTGCTTCATTTGTTAATTCTACTGGTGTACTACTACAACTAGATAAAACTAAAATTCCTGATAAACCTATAATAGATAATAATCTTTTTTTCATAATATCTTTCCTTTCCTTTTTATAAAAATAATTATATATTCTTATCATTAATTTATCAATATAAATATACTTTATTTACAAAAATAATATCATTCTTGACATTATTGTTTACTTATTTTTTTATTATTAAGCAATGCCTCATCAACAGGTAAAGTAAATGCAATTCCTTGACCTTTTGAATCTAATCCTACCTTCTTATATACTGCATGTAAAATTTGATCTTTAATTGTTTTTTCTACTAATACTAATACTATTTCTTTTTCAGGATGAATAGTCATATGAATAATTTCCTCAGCTTCCTGTCTTGCTGTACCACGAGCATTAATAATAGTACCACCACGTGCTCCACATTCTCTAGCTGCAGACATAACCTCTTCAGCAAATCCTGAATTTACAATACATACTATTAATTCATAATCATTTTGCATTATTCAACCTCCATATTAGTTAAAAATTGATATACCATTTTACCAATAACACTAGATAAAGATACCGTAAAAGCAATACCAGAGGCATGCTTTAGCTTAAAATACTTATCCTCAAAAGAATTTAAAATTTCTTTTATTTTATCTTCCTCAACAATACTTACAATTATCGCTTTTTCAGGATTACTAAAACCTAAAATGCCTTGAATTTCAGAAGGAGCAGTACCCCTTCCATATAAAACAGTTTGAAAATTAGTACCAAATCCTTCTAAAACCCCTAAATAAAAATCACATTTATTTCTTTCAACTATAGTAAATAATGCTTTAAGCTTCTTTGGAGCAGTTAATCTATTCTCTTTTTCCTTTCGATTTGCCATTATATCACCTAATTAAAATAAATAATTTGTTCATCCATAGCATCAAGAATTTTCTTTTCTCTAGCTTTAATTCTTAATCTATTAGCTAAAACTGCTTTAAAACCTAATAATTGAATCGTAATCAATGGAGTTAACGCAACCATTGAAACTACACCAAATGCATCCTCTAATATTTTAGAATCACCCTGTAATGCTACACAAGCTCCTACCGCAAGAGGAAGAATAAATGTTGAAGTTAAGGGTCCTGAGGCAACACCACCTGAATCAAATGCTATTGCTGTATAAACCTTAGGAATAAAAAATGATAACCCTAAAGAAATAAAATATCCTGGGATAATATAATATAAAATTGAAAAGCTAAATACTATTCTTATCATTGATAAACATATAGAAATACCTACACCAATAGATAATGCAATGAGCATTTGCTTTTTAGTTACACCACCCATTGTAACCTCTTCAACCTGATGAGTTAATACATGTACTGCAGGCTCTGCAAGTACTACAACTAATCCTAAAACAAAACCAATTATAATTAACCAAATTGGAGAAATATTAGCTAAGCTTTCACCAATTTTAAAACCAACTGGCATATAACCAATCTGGGCTGCTGTTAAAAATAATACTAAACCAACTAATGTATATAAAATACCAATACCAATAGTTAATAGCTTTTGCTTAGGTAGATGAATAAATATAAAATTAATAATTATAAAGCATCCCACTATTAATGCTAATGCTAAAGATACTTCCTTTAATGAATGTAATAATTTATTGAATATTGCATTTACTAATGGTTCTGTTATTTCATAATTAATTTCTGGAAAAATATTACCATTAATTCCCAAAGATAATAATAAAACAACAATAATTGGACCAATTGAACATAATGCAATCAAACCAAAGCTATTTTCCTTTGATTCTCTACCACCAATTGTTTGTGCAATACCTAAGCCTAATGCCATAATAAAAGGAACAGTAATTGGTCCTGTAGTAACACCACCAGAATCATAAGAAAGTGCTAAAAAACCGCCATTTCCATTATTTATAGCTAATGCTGATAATGCAAACATAATTAAATAAAAAAATAATAATCTTGAAGATAAATCTTTTTTAAAAATAATTTTCATTACACCTAGTAATAAAAATATTCCTACTCCTACTCCAACACATATTATTAATATTGTTGGATTAATAACTGATGATACCTGTGTTGCAAGAACTGATAAATCAGGCTCCGCAACTGTAATAAGTAATCCCATAATAAAACATATTATGAGAACTATTTTTATTTTTTTAGTTTTTATTAAGGAAGATCCTATTTTTTCTCCCATTGGCCCCATAGCCATATCAGCACCTAGGCTAAATAAAGCTATACCTAAAATTAAAACAACAGCAGAAATAGAAAATGTAACTATTTCTGTTGTTGTTAAATTTAATAACGGAGTGAATGATAATATAATTACTATTAATGTAATTGGTAAAACTGAAAAAATTGCTTCCTTTAATTTTTGCCATAATTCATTTAACATATAATCCCTCCATTAAATATATTATATGAATTATTTTATTCAGTTTTCTCTTCTATAGTAGTTTCACTAATAGGTTCTTCATTTTCTACTATATTTTCTTCATTTTCTCTTTCAACTACAGCAACAGTAACAATATTTTGATTTTCTCTTAATCTAATTAAAATTACTCCCTGAGTATTTCTTCCTGTTTGACTAATATCACTAACATGCATTCTAATAACAACACCCTTATCAGTAGTTATTAATAAATCATCATTAATAGTAGCTGCTGTTAAACATTGTAATTTACCATTCTTTTCAGTAATATTTAAAGCTTTAACACCAGAACCACCTCTAGTTTGTAGACGATATTCATCAATCTTAGAACGTTTACCAAAGCCCTTTGTTGTTACTACAATAATTTCTGAATTTTCATCTGAAATTACAGCATCACCAATGATATGATCTTCTTTATCCATCATCATACCACGAACACCAGCACCTGATCTACCTATGGCACGAATATCTGATTCATGGAAATGAATAGCCTTACCATTAGAAGAACCTAATACAATTTCACTATTTCCATCTGTTAATCTAACAGATACAAGCTCATCATCCTCATCTAAGGTAATTGCGATAATACCATTTACTCTTATATTTTTAAATTGTGATAACATTGTTCTTTTTACAGTACCATTTTTTGTAATAAAGAATAAATATGAATTATCATCTTCTAATGTTTTTACAGGTGTAACAACTGCAAGCTTTTCATCTGGCTGAAGTGATAATAAATTTACTAATGGCGTACCCTTTGAGGCCTTTGAACCCTCTGGTACCTCATATGCCTTTAAAGCATAAACTCTACCCTTATTAGTAAAGAATAATAAATAATTATGAGAATGAGTAGGTATTATTCTAGATACATCATCATCACCATGTGTTTTAATTCCACTAACACCAACTCCACCTCTTGTTTGGGCTTTATATTCTTCTTGCTTCATTCTCTTTACATAACCAAGCTTTGTTACAGTAATCATAACCTCTTCCTTAGGAATAAGATCTTCATTAGTAATACTTAAATCAATATGTAAAGCTATTTCACTCTTTCTATTATCATTATATTTATCTTTAATTTCTAATAATTCTTTAGTAAGAACTTCCTTTTTCTTATCCTCAGAATCTAAAATTGCTTGTAACTCAATTGCTAGATTTTCTAATGTATTCTTTTCTTCAACAATCTTATCATAATTTAATCCTGATAATCTTTGAAGACGCATATCTAATATAGCCTGAGCTTGAACATCATCTAAATTAAAGCGATCCATTAATTTTTCTTTTTCACTACCATCTTTAGTAGAACGAATTAAATGAATTATTTCATCTAAATTATCAAATGCTATTAAGAATCCTTTTAAAATATGAATTCTATCTAATGTTTTCTTTAAATCAAATTGAGTTCTTCTAGTAATGACATTTAGTTGATGTTTTAAATATACATCAATCGCATCATGTAATGTTATAGCTACAGGTCTATTATCAACTAAGCATACCATATTCATTCCATAGCTTGTTTGAAGTGGTGTATATTTATATAACATATTTCTAACTACCTCAGGATTTACATCCTTACGTAATTCAATAACAATCTTTAAACCTGCCATTGATGATTCATCACGTAAATCTGTAATACCATCAATAATTTTATCCTTTGCAACCTCTGCAATTCTTTGAACAATTCTTGTTTTATTAATTGCATATGGAATTTCTGTAACTACAATTTCATATTTACCATTATCAGTTTCTTCTATATGTGATTTACTTCTAATAGTAATAGAACCATTACCAGTAGTATAAGCATTTCTTAATCCTTCACGACCTAAAATTAAGCCTCCTGTAGGAAAATCTGGACCTTTAACATATTCCATTAAATCCTCACTAGTTAATTCAGGATTATGAAGTAGGGCAACACAACCATCAATAACCTCACCTAAATTATGAGGTGGAATATTTGTAGCCATACCTACTGCGATACCTGTAGTACCATTAACAAGTAAATTAGGGAATCTTGCTGGAAGTAAATTTGGTTCTATTTCAGTTGCATCATAATTCTCAACAAAATCAACTGTATTTTTATCAATATCTCTTAGCATTTCCATAGCTATTTTTGATAATCTAGCCTCAGTATAACGCATTGCTGCAGCACCATCACCATCAATATTACCAAAATTACCATGTCCATCTACTAATGGATATCTAAAACTAAAATCCTGAGCCATACGTACCATTGCCTCATAAATAGAAGAGTCACCATGTGGATGGTACTTACCCATTACATCACCAACAATACGAGCTGATTTTTTATGCTGAACATTAGAGAAAATCTTTAATTCATGCATACCATATAAAATTCTTCTTTGAACAGGCTTTAATCCATCTCTTGCATCAGGTAATGCTCTTGCGATAATAACTGACATTGCATAATTTAAGAAGGATGATTTCATTTTATGGTTTACATCTAATTGTTCAATAGAAAGATCTTTTCTTTCCTCTAGAGCTTGTTCAAACTCTAAATCCTTTGCGTTCATAGCCATTGCTATATCCTCCTAAATATCAAGATTATCCGCAAAATGCGCATTTTCTTGAATAAAAATCTTACGTGGTTCAACTTCTTCACCCATTAACATTTCAAATGTCATATCAGCTACTTGAGCATCCTCTAAATGAACCTGAGTTAATGTACGATATTTTGGATCCATAGTAGTATCCCATAATTGTTTTGCATCCATTTCTCCTAGACCCTTATATCTTTGTACATCATATTTTTTACCTGAATATTTATCCTTTTTAAGCTTATCTAAATCCTCATCAGAATAAACATAATCCATTTGTTTACCATATTGAATACGATATAATGGAGGTTTAGCTACATAAATATATCCAGCTTCAATTAAACCTCTCATAAAACGATAGAAGAAGGTTAGTAATAATATACAAATGTGTTCACCATCAACGTCGGCATCGGTCATAATAATAATTTTTTGATATCTTGCCTTAGTTATATCAAATTCTTCACCAATTCCTGTACCAATAGCACGAATCATTGTTTGAATTTCTTGATTTTCTAAAGCTCTAGCTAATTGAACCTTTTGTACATTTAATACTTTACCTCTTAAAGGTAAAATAGCTTGATAATTAGAATTTCTACCTGATTTTGCAGAACCACCTGCTGAATCTCCCTCTACTAAATACATTTCTGATTTTGCAGGATCTTTACATCTACAATCAGCAAGCTTACTTGATAACATTAAATTATCTAAAGGAGATTTTCTTCTAGTTGCATCTCTTGCAGCTTGTGCTGCCTTTCTAGCACGAGAAGCAGCTAAAATCTTTTCAATAATTGTTTTTGCATCTTGTGGATGTTCAGCTAAATATCTTTCAATAGTTTCACCAAATGCTTTATTTACTAAACCTCTAACCTCAGGATTACCTAATTTAGATTTAGTTTGACCTTCAAATTCAGGATTTGGATGCTTAATAGAAATAATAGCTACTAAACCTTCAAGAGTATCCTCTCTAGTAATTTCTTCATCCTTCTTTAAAAGTTTATTATTTTCTGCATATTTTCTAATTTCTCTAGCTAAAGCTAATTTAAATCCCTCTTCATGATGACCACCTTCATTTGTAGTTACATTATTAACAAATGAATAAATAGTAGAATTATAAGAACTGTTATATTGTAATGCTATTTCAATAATAACATCTCTTTTAACCTCTTCACCATTACTATTTAATTCCTTATAAGAACCAATAGAGCTTGTATAAATTATATCGTTATGTAATAAATTTTTTCCTTTACCTAAGAATGTAACATATTCTTTAATACCACCATCATAATGATATGTTTCTGATATTACGTTATCTTCATTTCTATGATCTTCAACTGTAATAGTTAAAACACTATTAAGAAATGCAGTTTTTTGCATTCTTTCACGAATAGTTTCATAATCAAATGTTAAGGTTTCATGAAACATTTCATAATCTGGTTTAAAAGTAACAATAGTACCAGTATTTAATGAAGTACCATGTTCATATAAATTTCTAGAAACAATACCTCTTTCAAATCTTTCAGTATACATTTTTCCGTTACGCATTACAGTAACTTCAAGCCATTCAGATAATGCATTAACAACAGAAGCACCTACACCATGTAAACCACCAGATACCTTATATGCTCCATCATCAAATTTACCACCAGCATGAAGTACAGTAAAAATAGCCTCTAATGCTGGTCTTTTTGTTTCTGGATGTAAATCAATAGGCATACCTCTACCATCATCAGTTACTCTAATAATATTAGCAGGATGTTCTTTATTAGTACCATCATCTGGTAATATTTCAACCTTAATATGAGATGCATATCCAGCTAAGGCCTCATCTACTGAATTATCTGTAATTTCCCATACTAAATGATGTAATCCTGTTTTACCAGTAGAACCAATATACATACCTGGTCTTTCTCTTACAGGTTCAAGTCCTTTTAAAATTCTAATATTTTTTGCATCATAATTATTCGCATCAGGATTATTACCTGTTAATTCAGCAATTTCTTCCTTACTTGCTTCAATTATCTTTTCATTATCTTCCATATTATTCCTCCTAAATAATTAATTAGAGATTCTAATTACTAATGCTTCCTTTAATATTTCATCTGGTATTTCTAAAATTGATGTTGTTGTTATAAAACATTGTTTAGAATTCTTAACATAAGAAATTAATCCTTCTATTCTATCTTTATCTAATGCCATAAATACATCATCTAATAATAATACTGGTTCATTACCAGTTATTATTTTTATATATTCCTTTAATGTTAACATAATAGCTATACAAATTGTTCTTTTTTGTCCTTCACTAGCATATTCTTTAGCAGATTTATCATTTATTAATATTTGAAAATCATCTCGATGAGTACCTATACTAGTAGATTTCAATAATATATCTTGTTTTTTCTTTTGAGAAAAATTATTTGATATATTATCAATACTATAGCTTGGAATATAATTTATTCTTATATTTTCAATATTAATATCTTTACAAATATTTGTTAATATTTCATTTATATTATTGATAAAATCTATTCTATATTTATAAATAATTTTAATTTGTGAAATTAAATCTTCAGTATAAATATTTAATAATATTTCATCAATATCATTATTTTTTAAAAGATCATTTCTTTCAGATAATATTTTTTTATATCTAGAAGATACCTTTAAATATTCTTTATTAAGAATAGATAATTCTAAATCAAGAAATTTTCTTCTTTCAGAGGGACTACCATTAATTAGTGATAATTGAGATGGAGAAAATAAAACAACCTCTAAATTACCAATAAATTCACTAACCTTTGATATTTGAACTTTATTTATAAAAAGATATTTATTTTCTTTATCTAATATTATTTTAAATCTTTTATTTTCTTTTATTTCTATAATAGCTTGATTATTATCATTTTTAATTATAGAAGAAATATCATTTGTTCTGTGACTTTTTGATGTAGCTATCAAATAAATAGCTTCTAAAATAGAAGTTTTACCTACAGCATTTTTGCCACTAAAAATAACTAATTTATGATTACAATCTATATCTAGTTTTGAAAATATTCTAAAATTTTCTAAATGAATTGATGTTATCATGAAATAACAAATTCTTCCTCACCAACAACAATAATATCATTTGGATATAATTTTCTTCCCCTTCTATTTTCTGTTTTATTATTAACTAAAACAAGATTATCTGCTAAATAAAATTTTGCTTCACCACCAGAAGAAATAATATTTTCCATCTTTAATAATTGTTGAAGTGTTATATATTCAGTATTAATTTTTACTAATTTCACAAAAACACCACCAATCGAAATTCTATATGATTATATCATATAGAGGAAAAAAATTCAATAAAAATACCCTTTTTTTGAGTTTTTTTTTAAGAGATGTATATTTATATACCCTATTATATAAAAATAAAAAAAATAAGTATTTTTATAAAAAAAATATTATATGAATACATAATTCGTAATTTATTAGAAAAATTAATAAAATTCTATTTTTTACTACATATATTTATTTTTTAAAATAAAAAAAGAATATTAAATTCTTATTTAGAAAATAATATTCTTTATATTAATTATTAATCCATTCTTACAGGAAGAATTAATTGAGTTAAATTTTCATCCTTTTCTCCGCGAATAATAAATGGTCTAATTTCACCTGAGAAATTAATTGAAATTTCAGTAGAAATAAAGCTTCTTAATGCTTCAATTAAATATCTAGCAGAAAAACCAATAATCAATTGAGAGGTTACATCTAATCCTGTAGGAATTAATTCTTCCTTTGCATCACCTACTGAAGCATTTGTAGTAGAAATTTCAATAATTCTATCTGTATTAATTGCAAGCTTAATAATGCTATAAGTTAATTCCTTTTCTTTTTCTTTATCTCTTGGAGATAGTAAAGATACACGTTCAACTGCATCAATTAATTCATCTTTATTAAATTTTAATACATTTGAAAATTCTCTAGGAATTAATCTTGATGTATCAGGATAATTACCATCTAATAATCTTGTTTGGAAACAAACATTTTTAAATTGGAATAATAATTTATTATTACTTAAATATAAATTAATAATTTCAATATCGTTATCTATTACTTTTGTTAATTCCTCTAATGATTTAGAAGGAACAGTAATATTAAAATCATTATATTCAGGAATAGAAATTTTCTTTTGTGCTAGACGGAAGGAATCTGTAGCAGTAGCTATTAAATCTCCATTTTCATTTTTAAAATTTACTCCTGTTAAAATAGGCTTTTTTTCTTGTGATGATGCAGCAAATACTGTCTCTTTAATTATATTAGAAAATTTATTTGCATCTAATGTTAATGGATTTTCTAATGATATTAAATCTATTTGAGGATAATCTAATGGATCCATAATATGAAGCTTATATTCTCCTCTATCTGCTCTTATTACTAAAATTTTATCATCACTTAAATAAAGATTAATTATTTTAGAATTAATTTTTCTAATAATATCAATAAAGAATTTACCTGGTACAACTGTTTGACCTGGTTCTGTAATTATTAATGAAGCATCTGTTATATCTACTTCTACTGAAATATCAGAATTAGATGAAGTCATGAATAAATCTGTTTCAGTAGCATATAATTTAATACCAGTTAAAATTGGTAATGGAGTTTTAGAAGGTAAACCACGAGATACAGTATTTAGATTACTTAATAAAACTTCACGATTAATTGTTAAATTCATTTTTCCCTCCAAAAAAATATAAATAATAATATTTATTATAATAATAATTTAATGTGGATATGTGGATAACTCGAAAAATCCTTGTTATTATTGACTTAATTATATCATAAACTATGTGGAAAAAAAAGAAATTATCCACTTTTATCTACATTTTTTTAGTATTGTATCTATTGCTATTTTAAGATCTTCATTAGTTTCTAACTCATTAGATATTTTTTTACATCCATTTAAAATAGTAGTATGATCTTTATTATTTAATATTTTAGCAATTTGAGTACATTTTAAATTATAATGATTTTTTAATATATACATTGCTATATGTCTTGGTAAAACAAATTTTGATAATCTTGAGTTTCCTAATATATCTGCTACAGTTATATTATACATATTTGCAATAACACTTAAGGCATCTTCATAATTAGGATTATCATCAATTGGTTTTTTAGCTTTTATTAATACTTCTAAGGCATCTCTTGCCATAGACAAAGTAGGACTTGTATTATATAAATCAGCATATAATATAACTCTATTTAATGCTCCTTCAAGCTCTCTTACATTATCTGTAAAGCTTTCTGCTATATATAATATAATATCATCGTCTAGTTTCTTATTACTTGATTCCTCAAGTTTTTTCTTAATAATATTTATTCTTTGTTGTAAATCTGGTTGATTAATATTTACAGATAAACCCATTTGAAATCTAGATGTTAAACGATCCATAAATCCATTTAATTTTGATGCAGCACAATCTGATGTAATAATTATTTGTTTTTCATGATTACTCATATCATTAAATAATTTAAAGAATTGCTGTTGTGTTCCATTTTTTTCTGTTAACATTTGAATATCATCAATTAAAAATACATCTATATTTTCATATTTTTCTTCAAAAGCTTTCATATTATTATCACGTGTTGCCTTTGTATAATCATGTAAATAATCATTTGCTTGTACATATACAAGCTTAGTTTCTGGATTATTTTCAATAATATAATTACCTATTGCTTGCATTAAATGAGTCTTACCTAGACCTACACCACCAAAAATATATAGTGGATTAACAAAAATACCTGGTTGTTCTGCAACTTTTTCAGCTGTTAAATATGCAAATCTATTAGATTCACCAACTACAAATGAAGAAAATGAATAATTTGGATTTAAATTATTATTAGATAATTTTGAATAGGTTGGTATTTGAGTTTGTTTTATTTCTGATTCTAATACAAATTTGAATGAAATATTTTTATTTGATATTTTTTTAGTTAATTGTTGAATATTATTAATAAATATATGATTTAATTTCTTCTTGATTAAATCATTTGGTACAATTACATATCCTATATTATTTTCAACCTTTCCAACATATTTAACTTCTGAAAAGGTTTGTTCATATGTTTGAGGAGCTAATTGTTCCTGCAATTTAGACTTTACTTGATTCCATAAGTACTGAAAGTCTTCCATAACATCACCCGCTTATAAATAAAACTTAAAAAGAATAATTGAATAATAACATATAAAAAAAATAAAGCAATAGAAAGTTATTCACATTTTTTGTGGATAACTTTGCTTATTTATAATTAATTATTCACTAATTTTGTGGATAACTTGACAAAAAAAGCTAGATTTCATAATGTTTTTTTCAATTATTAACAAATTCACACGATAAAAATATTGTTAATAAGTTATTCACATTTATGATATATATTTATTAACATTTTTTTAAAAATAGATAGATTGCAATAATAAATTTTACATTTAGGGGAATTATGCAGTGGATGAATCCATTTTTGTTTTATAAACACCCAGCTAGGCTGGGGAGTTCAAAAATGTTATAGCTATGCGTAGAATATAAAAAAACTTGTTATATAATTTAAGTGTAGTCCGCCAACTGCACAAAAATTAATAACAAGGAGTGATATCAAATGAATGATACCGTTAATAGTTTAGCACATACAAGCTGGAATTGTAAGTACCATATTGTATTTGCCCCAAAATATAGAAGACAAGTGTTCTATAAAAGTAAGAGATTGGAAATAGGGCAAATATTGAGAAAACTTTGTGAATTCAAAGGAGTTGAAATACTTGAAGCAGAAGTTTGTCCTGATCACATTCATATGTTAGAAATACCATTAAAGGTAGCAGTTTCAGAATTTGTTGGATATTTGAAAGGAAAATCAAGTATCATGATACAATGAGGAAATGCAAAGTTTAAATATCGAAACCGAGAGTTTTGGTGTTGTGGATACTATGTTGATACAGTAGGAAAAAATACCAAAAAAATTGCAGAATACATTCAAAATCAAATAGAAGAAAATAAAAAATTTACACAATTGAATTTTGATTTCGAAGGAGACCCGTTCACTGGTAGCAGGTAATAGATGCAAGCGGTGGACTCAAAATGAACTTTGGTAAGTGATGCTAGTAACAGAGGGCTATGTCAGAAAAGGAAAAAACACCAGCTTGTGGATAATTATTAATTGTTAATTGAAATTTAAGTAATTTGAAGCTAAACTTAATAAGTTTATTGATGATGAATATGATAAACTATCAGAAGAAGTTAAAACAAATGGTGTATTATTGTTACATGCTTTAATCGAATTAAAAAAAAATTTATGGATAATTATAATAAATAAGATTTAAATTTGACATAAAAATATGTTAAAATTCTATCAAGGAGTGATGAGAACATGAATTTAAATTTAATTAAAGGATTAATTAAAAATGGTGAGGGAATTAACGTCGAATTTAAATCGTCACAAGAAGAATTAACTCAATCTGGATTTGAAACAGTTGTGAGCTTTTTAAATACAATTGGAGGATACCTATTCTTGGGAATTAATGATGATGGTAAAGTTGCTGGTGTAAATGAAGAATTAGCTTCAACTATTAAAATTAACTTTGCTAATGCAGTTAATAACAGAGAAAAAATTAATCCTCCTATGCCATTAATGTTTCAAGAAGCCTATATAGATAATTTCCTTATTTTGTATGTTTATGTTCCTGAAAGCTCAGAAGTACACAAACTTAACAATCAGTTGATTTTTGAAAGAACTGATGAGGGTGATAGAAATATTACTGATAATAGTTATGCTGTGAAACGACTTTATAATCGTAAAAGTGGATATAAAACAGAAGATATAATTCTTCCTAATATTACCTTTGATGATTTTAATAGAGAAACAATCGCAAAAGCAAGAAAGCTAACTACAATTTATAGCCCATCTAATAATTGGAAGGAATTAAGTGATGAAGAAATATTAACTCAAAGATATTTCTATAAAACAGATAAATTGACTGGTAAACAAGGCTATACATTATCAGCTTTATTACTATTTGGTAAGAAGGATGTAATTTGCGGTGAATTATCTTGGTATAAGGTAGATGTATTAAAAAAGATAAGAGATGTTGAACGATTTGATGATAGATTTATTTGTGAAGAAAATCTTATTGATAGTTATGATGCATTACTTAAATATATTGAAAATAATATTGAAATGCCTTTTTATTTGAATAATCAAGGAATTACATATAATGCAGTTGGAGTTATTGTCAGAGAAATAGTATCTAATATATTAATTCATAGGGAGTTTATGGATAAAACTCCTGCAAGAATATTAATATATAAAGATAGAATTGTAAGTGAAAATGCCAATACACCAAAGTTATTTACAAAAGTAGATTTAGATAATAGTGAACCTTTTTCTAAGAATTCTACAATAGCTAGAGTATTTAGAATGATAGGATATGCTGATGAGGTTGGATCAGGATTTGAAAAGATTAAGAATGCATGTAATGATTATTTTAATTCAAAGCCTATCATTGAAGATAAAGATACATTTAAAGCTAATATTAGTTTAGTTAGTACAGATATTGTTACATCTGCTAAAGTGACACAAAAAGATATTGTTCTTAAGTTTATTGCTGAAAATGGCAAGATAACTAGTGAACAATGTAAAAATATACTAAATCTTGAAAAAAGTAGAGTTAATGAGATTATAAATGAATTACTGAATTTAAATAAAATTTATAGACATGGAAAAGGAAAAGCAACTTATTATGATTTTAATAATTAAGCTTGAATCGACCGGTCAATCGTCCGTTCTTCCGGTTTTAGTATAAAAAAGGTGTGAATCGACCGGTCAATCGTCCGTTCTTCCGGTCTTAGTATAAAAATAAAACACTTTGTTATAAAACCTGATTTTGCTTGAAAATTATGTACGTATATTTATATAACTACTTGAAAATTTTAGTGACCACAAATTTTAACACCCCCTATATTTTTGGGTGCGACACCCCTAGGGGTGTTTCTTTCTTATATGAATCTTAGTACTAATAAGTGCCAATTTATATTTTACAACTTATATTTTTTTAGGGCTTTCGCAAAGTCAAAAAAGTGAGTGATGATGCAGATATCATCACTTA